>NZ_LKDX01000005.1:0-150018 GCF_001401795.1 Pseudoalteromonas sp. P1-26
AATCGCGATGGACGAAGGTTTACGCTTCGCTATCCGTGAAGGTGGCCGTACAGTTGGTGCTGGTGTTGTTGCAACTATCGTTGAGTAATATCAACAGATAGAGCTTCACAGCTTATAAAAAGGTCGCCCAGGCGGCCTTTTTTAATGCTTGTAGAAAAGCTATCAGCTGTCAGCTTTCAGGCGTCAGATTCGATCGGTGGGGTTGTTTAGTGTGGTGTCTCACTCAGTATTTGCCCTGTTCACTCTTCGGGTAGGTTGGTTTGAGCGCAGCGAAACCCAACTATCATAAAGCATTCCCAAGGTTATGCTTGAACTAGAACCTAGAACCTTTACCCTCGCTAACTCGCTAACTCGCTAACTCGCTAACTCGCTAACTCGCAACTTTCCTATGAACTAATTCACTCTTTTAGCACTCTTAAAAATAAAACGAGGCGCTAGGGTGTTAAAAGGGAATTACAAAGCATGGATCATCTCAATTTCGTTACATGCTGTTTTGTTGCTGTTATTTACTCGATATGGAAAGTCTTTGAAACTCCCCGCAGTCGCTGAACCGCCAAAAGTAATCAACGCGTATGTGAGTGTTGATTTAACTTCGTTACCTAGTTTGCAGAAACCTCAAGACAAACCTTTACCAGAACACTCGCAAGTAGTTCCAAGTGAGGCTAAGCCTTTGCCAAAAAACGAAGATGTTTCGCAGGGGAGCTCTCAACAGATGACTGACGCTAAGGCAATTAATCCCATTATAAATGAACCAAAAGAAGCTACCTCTGAGGTTGTAAAGCCTAATCAGACACTTGAGAATTCAAAAATACCCGAAGAGCCATTTAAAAAGCTCAACCCTTATGCACCAATCCCACAGCTTAATTTTGAAAATGGTTCTGCTAATGCGTCTTTGTTTGGGCAGGGTGAAGCGACGATTAGTAATAGCCCCGCAGGCAGGGTTACGGTGCCCGCACAATTAACCGTCTCTGATAAAGCAACTGTCGTTTGGCAAAATGGCGATGGCAGCAAGCGTATCGAGGTGCTAAATGGCATGTGTTACGGCATAGATTTTAATTCGGTGTTTGGTAAATCTGGAGTGCCAAGCGGATCCCCAAGACCCTGTGAAGATAAAGAAGCAAAACTATTTAAAGATATAATGAATAAGTGGAGTAGAAAGTAATAACAAAACACTTTACCTCAACTTAACTTGAGCTTTTAAAGTAGCGTTTTTTGTAATGGATATCGCTATGAACTCACTAGAAAACTATTTATTAAGCTTACAAATCAATTGTTATCAAACATCAGTGATACAGATTTCTCAAGTACAAACACGTATTTGGCAGTCATTACAAAATAGTTCTAGTTATGCTCATAATGTAATCGAAGAGTTTGAATTAAATGGGCAGTCTACGCATTACCAACATGCCGCCCTATTTACACTGGTTTTACAGCAACTCGGTTATAAAATACAACCAACAGCAGAAAATACTTTGTCGGTAAGGCATAACCATTTGTTACATGACATTCGTCTTGTTGAGCAGTTAAACCCTAATGAGGCTTAAGTCATGTTTTATCGTATAAAAAGGCACTTAGCCGAAACTAAGTGCCTTGGCTTAACGAAGTTACCAAATCATTTCTACAAATTCTGGGTGATCCACAAATGGGTTGCGGTTACCTTGATGTTCATAAGCTGCTTGGTTACGGTCAAGCTCTAATTGGCTAACAGGATCCTCGTTATGCCACTTTAATAACATAGCAACAACCCAGCTCTCAAAAACCTGATTAGATGAACCATTCAGTACAGCATTACTATAGGTTGTGTTGTTTTGCCATGAGCCAATCACGTTTTCATAGCGTGTTGCCATATAGAAATACGCTCTTGCAAAGTCACCTTTAAATTCATCAATAGGTTCAAAAACCGTTCCTGAGTAATTTAATGAGCTAGCAGCGCTGCCTAATTTGCTGCCGTTACTAGAGGTATAGCTTGCACTAGCTACTTCACCAAACGGGTAGTTACTGCGTTTTGAATTCACATAACCATCAGTGGCAAAAATGTGATGTACGTCTGAATTCATGGGCTCAACCTTACCGCCAAACCAACTTTTCGGGAAAGAATGCTCACGGTTGTAGCAATCTGCTTCGCTGTTGTATGTACCACATTGGTCGCTTACAGCAACATAGTTGTAGCTGTCTTGGCCTGCGGGGTTTTCTGAATAACGATCTAAAATAGAGTTGTCGTTTTCAAAATACTTATCGCGTGAAGCAACATCATAAAAACTCCAAATCGCAGAATAGCCCTGCGAGTTATGACCTTTGATGATGTTGTATAACTCTGTTTTCAGTGCATAACCACTAAGGCCTTGCGTTGTAACATAGTATCCCGTTGGCTCTGTTGGGGTTGTACCACCCCCGTCACCGCCGCCTGAGCTATCACCTAAACTAAACGGCGTAGCTTCTGAGCTTTGGAAGCTTGCCCCACTGGCAAGTACTGTTTGACCGAATGAAAGGTTATAGCTACCGTTACCGTAAGAGCAACATATGCCATCACCATAGCTATCAAAAATAGTAAAGGTATAGTCACCATCAGTTAAACATGCTTGCTCACTGTACTGAGTATTTGCTGCGTAGCTGCCGCCCGATGCCACTGCACTACCTTGGCTATTGGTTATTTGCCAGCTGGTTTCTTCCCCATAGTTATCGGTAGTGAGGGTAAAAGATACTTGGTTATCGGCGCAGCTGCCCGTAGGTGGTGGGGTTGAGCCTGTGTTTGGTGCAAAGTTATCTACATAAACGACTTCGCTGCCATCAAAACCAGTTACGTCGTAAAAGCGTAGGCCAACATTAATTGATGTAGTAGCAGGGGCTGTGTACTGATAATTGATTTGTTGCCATTGATTAGTTAATGCTGAGTTAGAATAGCCCTGATAGCCATCAACCACTAAACGTGCTTTTACGCCACCTTCTGTATGGTAAACCCAAGCAGAAAACTCATAACTTTCACCCGCCACTACCTCTACTAATTGTTGTAAATCGGTATTACTTTGGGTGCCAGTATTAACCACGACTTGTGCTGAGTAATTACCTGAGTAAACCACATTAGTATTAGCGCTAAGACTAATACCGCTATCAATAGTGCCCCAGCTTGCAGGGGTATTTGCTGACCAGCTTTCGAAGTCGGCGTTACTAACATTTGCCAATGCTGAACTTGCTAAACAAAGTAAGCTACTGGCTAGCATATATTTTTTACATGTCCCGTGTGACATTGTATTTTCCTTTTTATATTTTAATAGTTTTTGCTGTTCTCAAAATGAACACAGCGAGTATAGGCTAATTGGCTTATGTTGCAATAATGTTAATTAATAAAAGTTTCTTATTTGGGAATTTTTGCTTTTAACATGTTTTTTTTGGATAAATACTAAATTAATAACTAAATGGAATATCAAAGCAGATTCTATTCTTTTTTAATCGCCTCAGACCTCGTTATTCTTCACGCTCAGATAAACCTTTAAAGCATTTCTATTGAGTCTTTAAAGTCGAAAAAATTGTTCGCGAAATGACAGTAGCAAGTTCGTTTCGCAGTTAACTTTTCAGGGTTACGAGGAATAAATTCATGTTGTTAAGTCAACTAAATGCAGCGGCGAGCCCGCTATCGCAAGAGCAAGTACAGAAGCTGCAAGGCTTAGTGGCTGAACTTAATCCAATTCAGCAAGCGTGGGTAAGTGGTTACTTAGCTGCGAATGCCAACGCAGGTGCATTAACCGGTGGTGTTGCTGCCACTCCAGCTGCAGGTGATGCACCGCCGCTAACTATTTTATACGGCTCGCAAACGGGTAACGCAAAAGGCGTGGCGAGCAAGTTAAAAGAGCAGGCAGAGTCGCGCGGTCTAACTGTTAAGCTAGTAAACATGGCTGACTACAAACCAACAGCCCTGAAAAAAGAAAAGTTTATCACGGTTGTTGTTTCAACCTACGGTGAGGGTGAGCCACCAGAAGACGCTGAAAGCCTTCATGAATTCTTAACAACTAAAAAAGCACCTAAACTAGATGGTGTTAAAGTGGCTGTGATTGGCTTAGGTGATTCAAGTTATGAGTTCTTCTGCCAAACAGCAAAAGATTTTGAAGAGCGTTTTAACAAGCTTGGCGCAGAAACTATTTTCCAGCGTGCTGACCTAGATGTAGATTACGATGATGAAGCAGCTAAGTGGATTGATGGTGCACTTGATGCGTTTGAGCCTGATCTTAAAGCGCAGCAACAAGCAAGTGGTGGTCAAGTTGTGGCTATGCCATTTGCTGCAGCGGCACCAGCAGCAAGTCAATACACCAAGCAAAACCCTTTTGCTGCAGAGCTAAGTGTTGTGCAAAAAATTACCGGTCGTGATTCAACCAAAGACGTGCGTCATGTTGAAATTTCATTAGAAGGTTCAGACATTACCTATACACCGGGTGATTCGCTAGGCGTTTACTTCTTAAATGACGAAGCGCTTGTTGATGAAGTACTTACGCTTACACAAATCGATGCATCTAGCACGGTTAAACTTGGCGACGAAGAACTAAGTGTTCGTGATGCATTAATCGAAAAATTAGAATTAACTCAGTCATACCCAGGTTTTGTTGAAAAATACGCAACAGCAACTGGCAGCCCTGATTTATTAAAGTTGGTTGAAGATAAAGCGGCAATGCGTGAGTACATCGAACCTCGCCAAATCTTCGATATTATTCGTCAAAACCCAGCTCAGCTTGAAGCACAAACCTTAGTAGACTGCTTACGTAAACTACAAGCACGTTTATATTCGATCGCATCTAGCCAAGCAGAAGTTGAAGAAGAAGTTCACTTAACTGTGGGTCTGGTTGAGTTTGATGCATTTGGTAGCGAGCACTTAGGTGGTTGTTCTGGCTATTTAGCACGTCGTGCTGAAGAAGGTTGCAAAGTAAAAGTATTCAGCGAGCATAACGATAACTTCCGTTTACCGGCTAATGATGAAACGCCAATTATCATGGTAGGTCCGGGTACAGGTATTGCACCTTTCCGTGCGTTTTTACAAGAGCGTGATGCCCGTGAAGCAAGCGGTAAAAACTGGTTATTCTTTGGTAACCCACACTTTACCCAAGACTTTTTATATCAAGTAGAAATTCAAGGTTACTTGAAGTCAGGTTTACTGACAAAAGTGGATGTGGCGTTTAGCCGTGACCAAGCCGAAAAAGTATATGTTCAAGACAAACTTCGCAAAAACAGCCAAGAAGTATTTGCTTGGTTAGAAGCGGGTGCTCATTTCTATATCTGTGGTGATGCAAACCGTATGGCGAAAGATGTTCATCAGGCGCTTGTCGACATTATCAAAGAAAATAGCGGCAAAGATGATGAACAAGCTGAGCAATATTTAAAAGATTTACGTAGCGCAAACCGCTATCAGAAAGACGTGTACTAATCACGTTTAAAGCTAACAGCCGTCACTGTAACAAATTTAGGAAATACCATGAGCGAACAAGACAAAAACGTAAAGCTTTCTGATAACGAGCGTTTGAAAAGAGAAAGTAACTTTTTACGTGGCACCATTGAGCAAGATTTAAAAGACGAGATCACCGGTGGGTTCACTGCTGATAACTTCCAACTGATCCGTTTCCACGGCATGTACCAGCAAGATGACCGTGATATTCGCCCTGAGCGCGCTAAACAAAAATTAGAGCCATTACATAATGTTATGTTACGTGCTCGTATGCCTGGCGGTATCATCAAGCCTGAGCAATGGTTAGCGATTGATAAGTTTGCTGAAGAGAAAACCAGCTATGGCAGTATTCGTTTAACCACGCGTCAAACGTTCCAGTTCCATGGTGTGCTTAAGCCAAATATTAAAGGCATGCATCAAATGCTTAATAGCGTGGGTATTGACTCAATTGCAACGGCAGGCGATGTAAACCGAAACGTATTATGTACAACTAACCCAGTTGAGTCTGAGCTTCACCAAGAAGCTTACGAGTGGGCTGCGAAGATCTCTGAGCACCTATTACCAAAAACTAAAGCATACGCTGAAATTTGGTTAAATGGCGAAAAGAGTGAAACCACTGAAGAGCCAATTTTAGGTTCAACTTACTTACCGCGTAAGTTTAAAACCACAGTAACAATTCCACCGAACAATGAAGTGGATGTGCATGCGAACGACTTAAACTTCGTGGCAATTGCAGAAAACGGCAAGTTAGTTGGTTTTAACGTGTTAGTGGGTGGTGGTCTTGCGATGACTCACGGTGATACAGCAACGTATCCGCGTAAAGCAGATGACTTTGGTTTTATTCCACTTGAGCATACGTTAAAAATTGCTGAGCACGTGGTGTCTGTACAGCGTGATTGGGGTAACCGCTCTAATCGTAAAAATGCGAAAACTAAGTACACATTAGATCGTGTAGGTTCTGATGTATTTAAAGCTGAAGTTGAAAAACGTGCCGGTGTTCAATTTGAGCAAAGCCGCCCGTATGAGTTCACTCACCGTGGTGACCGTATCGGTTGGGTTGAAGGTATTGATGGTAAACACCACTTAACGCTGTTTATTCAAAGTGGCCGTATTTTAGATTACCCAAATCAACCTCTTAAAACAGGCTGCCGTAAAATTGCTGAAATTCACCAAGGTGATTTCCGCATGACTGCAAACCAAAACTTGATCATCGCAGGTGTTCCGGCTGATCAAAAAGCGGTAATCGAAGAAATTGCTCGCAACCATGGCTTAATTGATGACAGTCATACAGAGCAGCGTAAAAACTCAATGGCGTGTGTGGCATTGCCAACGTGTCCGTTAGCGATGGCTGAAGCAGAGCGCTATTTACCAAGCTTAATTGAGAAAACTGAAGCGTTATTAGCTAAGCACGGTATCAGCGATGACAACATCATTATGCGTGTTGTGGGTTGTCCGAATGGCTGTGGCCGAGCCATGTTGGCAGAAGCGGGTCTGGTTGGTAAAGGTCCGGGTAAATACAACGTGTACTTAGGCGGTAACCGCGAAGGCACGCGTATTCCAAAATTGTATTTAGAAAATGTCGGCGAAGACGTATACCTAGAAGCATTCGATAAGCTAATTGGCCAATGGGCAAATGAGCGAAATGAAGGCGAGTGTTTTGGTGATTTTGTAATTCGCAAAGGCATTGTTGCTGAAGTAAAAGTTTCAGTAACCGATTTTCACGCATAATTTTATAAGCGATACCGCTTTAAGGTTTGGAATTAACCATGAGTGAATTTAAAGACATCTTAACGATGAGCAAAGAAGACCAAACAGCCATGCTGGCTGATATTAATGGTCTTTTGGCTGGTAAAAGCGCAGAAGAGCGTGTTGCGTGGGCACTTGAAAACTTACCAAGCACACACTTTTTGTCGTCGAGCTTTGGTATTCAAGCGGCGGTGATGTTGCACTTAGTGACATCGCAGCAGCCAGATATTCCTGTGGTACTGACTGACACTGGTTATTTGTTCCCTGAAACCTATCAGTTCATCGAGCAAATGACGGAGCGACTTTCGCTTAATCTTAAAGTTTATAAAGCTAAGCTTAGCCCCGCGTGGCAAGAAGCGAAGTTTGGTAAACTTTGGGAGCAAGGTGAAGCCGGTATTAAGCAGTATAATCAACTTAATAAAGTTGAGCCTATGAGCCGCGCTTTAAACGAGCTGCAAGCAGGCACTTGGTTTAGTGGTTTGCGCCGTGATCAATCATCAAGCCGTGCTGACAAGCAAATTGTTGAAATCAGCCGTGGTACTGTGAAAGTCTACCCACTTATTGAGTGGAACAACCGAGATATTTATCAGTATCTAACTAAGCATGATTTACCGTATCACCCACTTTGGGAACAAGGTTATGTGTCTATGGGTGATGTACACACCACGCGTAAACTTGAACCAGGTATGACAGAAGAAGAGACGCGTTTCTTTGGTTTAAACCGTGAATGTGGCTTACATATTGACGGTGATGGTATCTAATCCTAAATTCCTATCAGAATTTTCGTAAAGCGCAACCTAGGTTGCGCTTTTTTTGTGCTATTTATATACAATCCCTGGCTCAATTTTATGAGAGAAAATTATGAGTCGTGCTGTTGTTTTTTTATTGTTGTTTTTAATTGTGCCTTTAGTGCGAGCAGAAACTTTGAGGGTTGCGCTTTATGACACAGATTACCCTCCATACCATTTAGTTAGTGGCAAACAAAAGGGGTTAGTTGATGAGCTACTTGAGCGATTTGCTGAACAGTACAAGCTGAAAACTGACTATATTTTAGTTCCTGAGGTACGTTCACAGCATTTACTTGATGAAGGCAAGGTTGATGTGCGCTTAGAGTCTGAGCAGTGGTATCGCGGAGGTAATCAATACTATTGGAGTGATAGCATCGCAGTTGTTGAAGATATTTTAGTTATGCCGAGAGGTTGTCATATTCCAGCTATTGATGAGCTAGGTGGTTATGTGTTGATGGCCCGCTTTGGCTACACCTATCCGCAATTTGAAGCGTTGTTTGCATCTGGAAAATTGCACCGTGAGGACTTTTACTCTGAACTAGATATGCTGAAGGCTTTAGTCGACATACAGCAAAATCAACGTGTTGCTGTGATCGCAAAAAACACACTGCAGTGGTATGCCTCAAAAAATAATGCCTTTAAAAAATTCACGGTAAGTGATTACAGTGTGGGCAAAGCGCCAATGCAATTACAGTTTGCTTATAATGAAAAAGGGAAGCGTATCAGCGAGCAATTTAATGAATTTATGAAAAATCTTAAATCATCCGGTGAATTTGCTAAGATTGAGAGTAACTACCAATAATCGGTAAATGGAATGATTAAGCGTTTTTGTTACCTTGCGGTTATGCTGTTACTAACCAGTGTTGCGCTGCTGTTTTACATTAAAAAGCCAGACGGTAAACCTTACTTAGAACTGAGCATGTTCGAGCGTTACTCAGAAAAAGTTAGTGGTGATGTGAGTGATTTTGCTTCGCAAAGTGCCGATACACTTACCAGCCAAGCAAAAAAGCTCACTGAGAAATTGAGTTTTAGCAAAGACGTTAATACACCTGTTGTTGTTTATAAATGGCAAGATGAACATGGTCAGTGGCACTATGCTGATACACCTCACCCTAATTACGTTAGTACCCCGGTAAGTTTAGATCCGAACGACATAACAGTGTTACCTGCAGAGACTTTTCAGGCAGATGAGAAGCAACCAGCAACCGTTAAAGCTAACGAAGCACCTTCAGCGCTTGGCGTATACGACCCTAAAAATGTACAAAAGATGATGCAAGACGCTGAGCAAGTAAAACAGCTTATGGAGCAACGTAACAAGCAACTTGAACAGCAGCTCAAAGAGCAAGGTGGAAATTAGCTCTGTTTGTTATGTGCTTTTAGATCGCTTTCCATTTTCATCAGTAAAATAGTGAGATAAATTTTGGTAGGCAAAGAGAATAGCACACCAACGGCAATACACGCTGCGCTTAACATAATGCCATGTATACCCATACTATCACTTAAGTAATTACCAGCTAATAAAGAATGCCCCAATATAATTAGGCAAATACCTAAAATAATAAAGGTTTTTAAGATTCGAATGATAGTTTGTTCGGTCATACAAGCACCTCACTTTAGCCTTAATTAAAGTGTAGGTGCTGCTGTCATTAATAGGATTGTTCTAAATCAAGCAATTGTCGGTTATTTGTCCAATTTTACTGGGCCGTTGATGTTATCGATGCTTAAATCACCTGAACCCGCTTCGATAATTGTCAGGCCGAGTGTGTCATCCACATAAATGCTGCCAGAGCCATCGGTAATGGTAACCAGCCCTTTGATTTGTCTTACATCTATATCACCAGAGCCATCTTCAATGGTAAGCGCACCAGCCAATGTTTTAATGCTGATACTACCTGATTCATCAATAATACGTGCAGGGCCTTGGCTGTTTTCGATGCGGATATCACCAGAGTCATCTTCAATATCAATACGCCCTTGCCCTTGATCTATCATAATTGAGCCAGAATCGTCTTCAATGCTGATATTGCCGCTGACATTGCTAATGCGAATATCCCCCGAGTCATCATCAATATTAATATTACGACCACCTTCGATCACAAGTGCTCCTGAATCATCATCAATGCTGATATCGTTTTGCATTGCACGTATCACGATATCACCTGAGTCATCATCGATCTCTAGTTTGAGGTTGCTAGGCACAGAGACAATTAAATCAATATGAGGTGATGAACCACTGTAAAACGATAAGCTACCATTATTGAGCTTACTGATAAGCTCTGCGGTGTCGCCGTGCTTTTCGAGGGTTAATGTATAGGTCTCATCGCCTTTAGCCGCATAGATATTAGCATTTACTGTGATAGCCGTGGCGTTGCTGTCGCCTTTGATGATCAGTGAACCTGCTTCGGCATCAATTTTTAGCTCGTTTAAATTTACAGCCGACACGCTTAAGTCTTGTTGTTTTTGTTCTGCGATTTGACCCGGAGAGACATGAATAACACAGCCCGTTAATAATAAACTTGATGAGATGGCCGTTGCGCAAATTGCGCGTTTGAATGATGCAATAGTCATAAGGATTCCAAAATTATTGTGATTTTTATCTGGTTAGCATTTGCAAACTATGGTCCAATTTTAACATGCTGATTTTTATGTGCTTTTCATTTTTTGTAAGTAAGTGTGTTGGTCTAAACTGCAATTAATTGGTGATTTAAACAAAAAAAGGGGCTGAAAAATCAGCCCCTTAGTTAACTTAAAAGCAATTACTGCTCAGCCAGCATATTACGCAGTACATACTGTAAAATACCGCCGTGTTTGTAGTAATCCCACTCTTTCGGGGTATCTATACGCACATCAACACTAAAGCTAATTTGTTTGCCTTCACTGTTAGTGGCAATCACACTGACTTCATTGGTTTTGTCATATAAGCCTTCAAAGTCGAATGATTCTTGGCCGGTTAGACCCAGTGACTCATAGCTTTCACCTTCTTTAAATTGTAGGGGTAAAACACCCATACCAATCAAGTTTGAACGGTGAATACGCTCATAGCTTTGTGCAATAACGGCTTTAACACCAAGTAAAAGTGAACCTTTAGCAGCCCAGTCGCGTGATGAGCCTGTGCCATATTCCGCGCCCGCTAAAATGATCAGTGGCGTGCCATCTTGCTGATATTGCATCGCTGCATCATAAATGCTGGCGAGCTCATCGCTTGGTTGCATACGAGTCACACCGCCTTCGGTACCCGGTGCTAATAGATTACGTAAACGCACATTAGCAAAGGTACCGCGCATCATTACTTCGTGGTTACCACGACGCGAACCGTACGAGTTAAATTGTGCTTTTTGTACACCGTGCTCTTGCAAGTAAAGACCTGCTGGTGCATCCGCTTTAATCGCACCTGCTGGCGAGATGTGGTCAGTGGTAACTGAGTCACCTAATTTTGCTAAACAGCGCGCACCACTAATGCTAGGAATGCCAGGAGGCTCAATCTCCATACCATCAAAGAATGGTGCTTTTTTGATGTAGGTTGACGCATCATCCCAATCATAAAGTTTGCCATCAGGAATTTGAATTTTCTGCCAACGATCATCACCTTGATACACATTGCCATAGCTTGATGCGAACATTTCTTTGGTTACAGTTTCGCGGACGAGCTCGTTCACTTCACTAACACTTGGCCAAATATTTTTTAGATAAATGTCATTACCATTAGGGTCTTGCGCAAGCGGCTCGTTATACACGTCTATATCTGTACGACCCGCAATTGCGTATGCAACCACAAGGGGTGGTGAGGCTAAGAAGTTCATTTTCACATCTTGGTGAATACGCCCTTCAAAGTTACGGTTACCCGATAAAATAGAGCTTACAACCAGTTTATGCTTTTGAATTGCATCGGTGATTTCATCAGCTAGTGGGCCTGAGTTACCGATACAGGTTGTACAACCATAACCGACAAGGTTAAAGCCTAAGGCATCTAAGTCATCCATTAAGTCGGCTTTTTTCAAGTAATCAGTCACCACTTGTGAGCCTGGAGCAAGTGAGGTTTTAACCCATGGCTTAACCTTTAATCCTAATTGTTTGGCTTTTTTAGCCACTAGGCCAGCAGCTAAAATAACACTTGGGTTTGACGTGTTTGTACAACTTGTAATTGCAGCAATGACACAAGCACCATCATTAAGCTCAAACTCTTCGCCTTTAAAGTTAACCTTAGCTGCGCCCATAAACTGTGCTTCGTTTACTGTCTCATCAGGGTTGGTGGTTGGGCCTTCATCTTCAATGCGCGCCTCTTGAACATCGCTTTTATCGCGATGTTGCATACGTTCTTCTTGAAAGCCTTTTAAGTGCTCACCAATAATGCTACCTGCTTTATCAAGGGCAATTCTATCTTGCGGACGCTTAGGTCCAGCAAGGCTTGGCACAACATCATCAAGTGATAACTCTAGTGTGTCGGTATAATGAGCTTCATCGCCAGGGTTACGCCATAAGCCTTGGTGCTTTGCATAGTCCTCGATGAGTTTAAGTTGTTTGTCATCGCGGTTAGTTAAACGTAGGTAGTTAATGGTTTCATCATCAATTGGGAAAATACCGCAGGTTGCACCATACTCAGGCGCCATGTTTGCGATAGTTGCACGGTCTGCAAGCGGTAAATCAGCAAGACCATCACCATAAAACTCAACAAATTTACCCACTACGCCATGGTTACGCAGCATTTCTGTTACGGTTAGCACAAGGTCTGTTGCGGTCGTACCTTCTGGCAGGCGACCATTGAGCTTAAAGCCAACGACCTGTGGAATAAGTAAGCTGATTGGTTGACCAAGCATTGCGGCTTCGGCTTCAATACCACCGACACCCCAGCCTAATACCCCAAGACCATTGATCATGGTGGTGTGCGAATCGGTTCCGACTAGGGTATCTGGGTAGGCGAGTGATTTACCATTTTTACTATCGTTAAATACCACGCGGGCTAAATATTCTAAATTAACTTGGTGTACGATGCCGGTTGCTGGTGGCACGACTTTCAAGTTATCGAAGGCAGTTTGCCCCCAGCGTAAAAATTCGTAACGCTCTTTGTTACGCTCATATTCAAGTTTCGCATTTAAGTCGAATGAGCCATCTTCACCGTAGCCGTCAACTTGCACTGAGTGGTCAATAACAAGTTCAGCAGGTGACAGCGGATTAATCTTCGCAGGGTCGCCGCCAAGTTTTTCCATGGCATCACGCATCGCGGCTAAATCGACAATGGCGGGTACGCCAGTAAAATCTTGCATTACAACGCGAGCAGGTGTAAACGCTACTTCTGCTGATGGTTTCGCTTGAGGGTCCCAGTTTAGTAAAGCATCGATATCTTGCTTTTTAATATTAACGCCATCTTCATTGCGCAACAGGTTTTCAAGTAAGATTTTTAGAGAGAATGGCAGACGTTTTGCTTTGTCGCCTAAACCTTGTAAAGAGTGAATATGGTATTGCTCACCATTAATCGTAAGCTGCTTTTGGGTATCAAAACTGTTATTCATTATTTGCCCCTGTGGTTTGAGCAAGCAATTTGGCTTGCTTTGTTGTTTCCTTTTCGAAATAGACACAGTGTTATTGCAAACTTAATACCAGCTGAGAAATTCATCTAGCTGATGAAAAAATATGCTACCTAATATAGTTGCTGCTGATGTGATTTATTTCAAGGGAAGGAGGCAGATAAAAAGGGTAGTCACTTTAAACTACCCTCAGAAATAAGTGTTTTTAGTTAAGCCAGTTTTGTTGTTTACCTTTATGGCTAATAAACAGTAATAGTAAACCAATAACGATAACACACAATGGCATTGCTAATGCGCTAGTACCAAACATAGCAAGGCTATCTATCACCACAAAATTATAATATTGCTGGACTAATACGGCGATAAACGAGATTAAAAATAACTCGCGCGCAAGGGCTTTTTTTGCCAGTAATAAGATGCTCGCGAAGCTTGCTGCAAACACGGCTATCGCAAAGGCAGCCGTTGACCAGAGCGGTATGTCGCGGTATGCGGCTTGTTGTGCTTCGGGGAGTTGGTTAATCATTTCGGGTGTGATCAACAGTTGCATTACGAACGCAATGACACCTAAAAGATTCCATACAAGGGCTGCCCAAGCAAGTGGCTTGAGCCAAGCTGGAGGATTCATAAATCACCTTTTATTGTTGTTATAATCGCATTCAATTAAAGGTGATTTATGCTAACTAAGCAAGCTCTAGTTAACCAAACGAGATAGGGCGGCGACCGGTTTTTTCGTCTACTTTTGGTTTTTTAGTACGTTTACGCTTCGATTTTTTTGGCGCTTCTTCAGCGCTTTGTGGTTGTGCTTTTTGTACCGGTTCCGGTGGGCGAGGATTTGGTGTTGCATCTTCGCTTAGTGTCAGTTGGAACAACTCACCGTCGAAAGCCAACACGTCACCACTGTATAATTTTTTCCGTTTTATTGTACAAATTTCATAGTTAACCCCAACATAACCTTCACCAATTAAGGCTTTTGCTTGGCCGCCTGTTTCGACTAGGTCGAGCACTTTTAGCAAGTTGCATAACTCTATTGGCTCTTCTTCTAGTTCAATTTCGATGAAATCTTCGTTCATGTTGGTCTCTCTTAATTCAATCGCAGCCATTATAAAGCCTAGCACTCAATTGAACCAAGATTAAATTTTTAAGCTCTTCAAGCGGTTAAAATTTGCAGCAATAAATAATCCGACATTTTTACAAACAGTAAAAAAACTGCAGTATTTGCTGGGTACACTGCGCGCGTTTGGAATTGGTGTACAAATTGCTAAATGCATGTCCGTTTCATTTTTTATTCGTTCAGGAGAAGTTGTAATGGGCGTAAGATCAGCGCTAAGAAAAGAGTTAATGGGTTTGCAAGATTCGTCATTGATTGCTGCAGATGATGTGCGAGCTTTGTTGACGCAAACAATTAAATCTCAGCCTGAAAAATCAGAACAAGGTTTTGCGTTAATTTCGCGCTTTAATGATAACCATAGCCAGTTAAGTTCAGGTGAAACAAACAAAGAAAAGCTGCTTCAGCATCAAACTCACCGTTTATTTAAAGATATTCTATATACCCGTCAAAGTGTTAATAGTTGGCTAAAAAAACATCTTAATTAATTGATTTATTGTTTTTCTCACTTTAGACTACGCTTGTAATCTAAAGTGAGAATGAACATGAAAAGGATAATTTCAGCAGCCATATTTTTAATTTTGGCAGGTTGTCAGCAACCAACAGTTTACGTATACACAGAAAACCTTGAACAGTCGCAGTTGCAATCATTAGAGCAAGCATTAAATAAACAAAGCTTACCCTATGAATATACCCAGCTTCCTGTGCCAAGAGAGTTTACTGATGCAACCTTAATGCTATCGAGCGATAAGATTCTTACTCATGAAGCCGAGCAACTAGCTGAAATTATGCAGGGACTGGGTTATCAAGCCGAAATTAAGTACACCACAGATGCCAATCACTTTTACAATCATGGCAATATTGGCTTTTACTTAAAAGCTAAAAATACCACCACCAGTTTTACTATGCCGGCTCGTGTACTCACCACTGGATGCGTTGAAGACAAGTATAATGATCTTGCAGTTACATTTAATGATAAGCAGGCGCACTTTACCCTTACAAGTGGTAGAAAAGTCTCCCTAGATTGGGATTATTTATATGGCTACCTAGTCATTTATTATAAAAATTATTCGCAAACATACAGTCATTTAACGCCAGAAGTGAGCACTCCTTTTGGTATGAAACCATCAGATACTTACCGTTACACGGCACGTGTTAATAGCCCAAGTTGGTTAAATTGCTCATTACAAATTGTGTATATGGACTAGCTTCGCGACTCAAGGTAATTACTAAGCTTGGTAATACGTTCACTCATGCCCTCGATTATGCGATCTTTAATTTTTTCGCGGATCACATTGGGTAAGCGGGTGAGTGCTTCAGGGGAAATAGCTAATAAAATGGTATCGACTCTAGCGCGTGCACTGGTACTGTGCTCTCGGTTATTGATAAATGCGCCTTCACCGATAAACTCACCGGGCTCAATGGTGCCAAGTTCGAGTAAATGACTTTGTTTGAACACCATCAGTGAGCCGCTTAGCACGATATAAAGCCGTTTATCAGCATCGTATTGTTTAAAAACAGCGCGGCCTTGTTTGACCAAATACAAATGACTGAATGACTCTAATAACACTTGTCGTTCACTGAGAGTAAACTCTCTAAAGAACGACAATCTGTTAATAATTTCCATTTGTTTAATTAGTGGAATGTGCTCGATTAACTTCATTGACTCACATAGGTATAGCGCGAAATTAGCTAATATTGCGCTCTTTTAGCTTGCGGGTCAATGTATTGCGGCCCCAACCAATCTTCACTGCGGCTTCTTGCTTGTGGCCAGCACAGTTGGCAAGGGCGGTTTTAATCAAACGAGTTTCGAGTTGTGCTTGAATGGCTGGCCAAATATTTTCTTTGCCTTGTTTAAGTTCAAGGTTAAGCCATTGTTGAAATGCATCCAGCCAATCACCTTCTTGCTCAGTCGGTGTAACAGCAACAATCTCTGGTGGTAAATCTTGCTCGCTGATCAGCTCACCCGGTGCCATAACCGTTAACCAGCGGCAGGTATTCTCTAATTGGCGCACGTTACCTGGCCAATTGAATAAGCGCAGTTGCTCAGTAGCTTTAGGGCTTAAAATTTTGCTTTCAACCTGCAACTCTTTGGCACTTTTATGTAAAAAGTGTTGTGCTAGTCGTTCAATATCTTCAGTACGCTCACGTAACGCGGGTAAGCGTAAACGCACCACGTTTAAGCGATGGAATAAGTCGTCACGAAACTTACCTTGTTTTACCAAGTCTTCGAGGTTTTGGTGCGTTGCAGCGATAATACGTACATCAACTTTAATACTTTGATGACCACCAACACGGTAAAACTCACCATCGGCTAACACGCGTAATAAACGTGTTTGTACATCGAGAGGCATATCACCTATTTCATCTAAAAATAAGGTGCCGCCATTCGCTTGTTCAAAACGGCCTTTACGAATACTGTCGGCTCCAGTGAACGCGCCTTTTTCGTGACCGAATAACTCTGACTCGACCAATTCTTTTGGAATGGCAGCCATATTCAAAGCTATAAATTGGTTTTCTTTACGAGGGCTGTGGTTATGCAGGGCACTTGCAACTAGCTCTTTACCTGTCCCTGACTCACCATTAATCAGAACGCTCATACTTGATGCTGATAATTTACCAATTGCCCTAAACACCTCTTGCATAGCAGGCGCTTCGCCTATGATATGCGCATTGGTTTGTGGGGCTTGCTTACGTTTAGTTTTTTTCGTTGAATTAGCACGGCATGCGCTTTCGACCAGCGCGACAGCTTCATCTAAATCGAACGGTTTAGCGAGATACTCAAATGCCCCTTTTTGGAAGGCATTAACCGCTGAGTCTAAGTCTGAGTGAGCGGTCATGATGATCACTGGCAGGCCAGGGTTTTGATCGGCGATAGTCTCAAGTAACGCCATGCCGTCCATACCCGGCATTCGTACATCAGATACTAATACCGTTGGCTGGCTAAACTTTAATGCATTAAGCACATCTTGTGCGTTCGCATAGCTTTCAGTTTCAAATCCTGCACGTGCCAACGCTTTCTCTAGTACAAAGCGAATTGAGGCATCATCATCAACTAACCAGACTGTTTTCATGACTACTCCAAAAAACCATTAATCCGTAAAAGGCAAATAGATATTAAATTCTGTATGGCCTGGCCAACTGTCACAATCAATGTGGCCGTCATGTTGGTCAACCAAGGTTTGCGCTATCGATAAACCAAGCCCTGATCCATTTTCTTTGTTGGTGATCATTGGGTAGAACAAGGTTTCACGTAAGCTCTTGTCTATACCTGGGCCGTTATCCGAAATTTGGATCAGCAAGGTTTTTTTCGGCGCCTTACCTGGGCGCCTGTGTTGATGATTGATGCGGGTTTTTATTCTTATCTCGCCACCATCAACCAGTGCCTGTTGTGCATTACGAATAATGTTCAGTACCACTTGTTGAATTTTACTTTGGTCAATGTATACACTCGGTATACTTGGATCATAGTCTTTCACTAAAGTGATATTGGCATTGTTATCTAACATGCTCAGTTTAATCACTGACTCTAACGCTTGGTGAATGTTGCCATAGGATTTATGTGGCAATTGATTCGGACCAAGTAAGCGGTCCACAAGCTCGCGTAAACGGTCTGCTTGTTCAATGATTAATTCGGCACATTGATCACGTTCTTGCTGATCAACCTCATATTGCAATAATTGCGCCGCTCCGCGAATTCCACCTAAAGGATTTTTAATTTCGTGTGCCAAACCGCGAATTAGATTTCGTGCTGCTTGATACTGATGCATTTGGTTCGAAGCTTGATCGTGGCGAATTTCATCATCCATTTGGCGGCATTCAAACAAAATATAATTTTCATCATTGCTGCTTATTCGTCGCGTGCTAATGGTCAGCTTGGCATGGCGAGAATCGACGAACACCACGTCAGCTCTATGCTGGTGGCAATCAACACCATCGAACAACGAATACTGAGCAATGCGTTTTAAGTCTATTGAGTGGTAATTGAATAGGTTATCGAACGGTTGGTTGATAATGCGCTTGGGTCCTAAACCTAAAAGCTCACTGGCGCTATCGTTTGCATAAACCAGTTTAAAATCTCGGTCGAGTAAAATGACAGCAGTACTTAAATTTTTCCAAATACTGTCGAGCAGTTCAGAGTTAAAATGTGTTTCACTGAGCATGGTTGCACCATTTTAGTGCGTTTCAATTTAGTGCAGCTTAGCATACTCTTTTTACTTTGCGAGAAGTCATGCCAAAAACCTTAGTTTCCGCCATAAATTGAGGTTCTGTGCATGAAAAAGGTGCTGACTGGGCTAACCGAAACGAGTTTATTATTAGCATCATAAAGTTTAGCTTGTAATGTGTGTTCTCCACGCTCGACCTCTCTTAGTGCAAAGGTCGTGCTATTACTTGGTGCACCATGAGGATTGCCATCAAATAAAAGTTGTACTTTAAATCCGTTTTCAAAGCGTGGGTTAATTCGGGCGGTGACATACACTGAACCGGTATTTTCTCGCACGGTCGCTTCATTAGCAGGAGAAGCAATACTGACTTTAAATTTGACTGGTGTCGCACTTGGTGCGCTATCAAGTATGCTGGTGTCGGTAGCTGGCATGGTCAGGTTTTGGGTATTCATCTTTACTTCGGTAGCGCCAGGGCGCGGTGTATCAGAAAATACTAAAACGCCGTTTTTATCTTTCCAAGAATACACTTTCTGCGCTGCGCTATAGCCAAAAAAGCTTATAAAAATCAGCGGTAGTACCAATAAAGTTGTGCTTTTCACCCTGCAACCCTGCATTTTTTAATCTAAATAAAACTGTAGAGTAGAACCCGCTCAATTACCATTAAAAAAGCCCGCAGAGCGGGCTTGAGAACACACATTTATTATCTTTTAGATAATTCTGCTACAGCGTGTGTTACACGCTGTAGTACATTTCGAACTCAACTGGGTGAGTTGTCATGTTAAGTTTTTCAACTTCTTGACCTTTAAGCGCGATATATGCATCGATTAGGTCATCAGTGAATACGCCACCTTGAGTTAAGAACTCACGGTCAGCGTCTAATGATGCTAGTGCTTCAGATAAAGAAGATGCAACTTGTGGGATCTCAGCTGCTTCTTCAGCAGGTAGATCGTATAAGTCTTTGTCCATTGCATCGCCAGGGTGGATCTTGTTTTTGATACCGTCTAGGCCAGCCATAAGCATTGCAGAGAATGCTAAGTATGGGTTAGCTGTTGGATCAGGGAAACGAATTTCGATACGACGTGCTTTTGCAGACGGTACCACTGGGATACGGATTGAAGCAGAACGGTTACGTGCAGAATATGCAAGCATTACTGGTGCTTCGAAGCCTGGTACTAGGCGCTTGTATGAGTTAGTTGATGCGTTAGCAAATGCGTTGATTGCTTTAGCGTGCTTGATGATACCACCGATGTAGTAAAGAGCTTCTTCAGATAGACCAGCGTATTTGTCACCAGCGAAGATGTTTACGCCATCTTTACCTAGAGATTGGTGGCAGTGCATACCAGAACCGTTATCACCTACGATTGGTTTAGGCATGAATGTCGCTGTTTTTCCGTAAAGGTGAGCCATGTTATGGATAACATATTTCATCTCTTGAATTTCGTCAGCTTTTAATACCATTGTATTGAAGCGCGTTGCGATCTCATTTTGACCTGCAGTTGCTACTTCGTGGTGGTGAGCTTCAACTACTTGACCTAGTTCTTCAAGAACTAAACAAGTTGCTGAACGCCAGTCTTGTGATGAATCAACAGGAGAACACGGGAAGTAACCGCCTTTAACACCTGGACGGTGACCCATGTTGCCACCTTCGTAATCTTTATCTGAGTTCCAAGCAGCTTCTACAGAATCGATTTTGTACATAGAACCAGACATGTCTGATTTGTATTTAACGTCATCAAAAAGGAAGAACTCTGGCTCTGGACCGAATAAAACAGTGTCAGCAATACCAGTAGAACGCATGTACTCTTCAGCGCGTTTTGCAACAGAACGTGGATCACGCTCATAACCTTGAAGTGTTGAAGGCTCAACTACGTCACAACGTACGATTAGTGTAGCTTCTTCAGAAAACGGGTCCATTTTCGCAGACTCAGGAACAGGCATAAGTACCATGTCTGATTCGTTGATACCTTTCCAGCCAGCAATTGAAGAACCGTCAAACATTTTGCCGTCTTCGAAGAAATCTTCATCAATTTGATGATGAGGAATAGAAACATGCTGTTCTTTACCTTTGGTATCAGTAAAGCGTAAATCAATGAACTTAACGTCATTTTCTTTGATAAAATCTAAAACCGATTGTGACATGTGTCCTCCAATTGTTGGGTTTTATTTTTTGCTGCATTATTGCTTTTCGCTTATATAAGCTGGTTTCGTGCCATGTTTTTAACACCTTGTTTAGACTTACAAAAAACAAACAAGGCTTTGTTTTGTTAACTTTTGTTGCACTAAATTGGTGCGTAAAAAGATCATTCTGGTGCGTAAAAAGTGCGACCTTGTTTTGCACAATTATTGAGCGTGCCAATTTTTCTGTTATGAACACGATTTAGTGCCAAAATATGGTTCAAAAACGAAAATTTCGCCAGTTTTGAGCTCAGATTCACTTTAATTTTCATAAATTTGTCATTTATAAAACAGATACTTATAAAAAGCTTGAAGAAAGTTTATAAATTTATATTGGATAAACTTTCATCCATGCCATTATTAAGGGATAATATGCGCCCTTTTAAATCCTATGCTGGGACATCTGGTGAAAACGCAGGTGAGTGCGTAGATCTTGCAGGATCAATGAGATTCAATTTCTCTGAGAAAAAATATGAGCATCGAAAAGTTAAGAAATATAGCGATTATCGCCCACGTTGACCACGGTAAAACAACTTTGGTTGATAAACTGCTTGAGCAATCAGGCACATTAGAAACGCGCGGCGGTAACGAAGAGCGCGTAATGGACTCAAACGACATTGAGAAAGAGCGTGGTATTACCATTTTAGCTAAAAACACAGCTATCTCTTGGAACGACTACCATATCAATATCGTAGACACCCCAGGACACGCCGACTTCGGTGGTGAAGTAGAACGCGTACTTTCGATGGCTGACTCAGTATTACTACTTGTTGATGCTCAAGAAGGTCCAATGCCGCAAACGCGTTTCGTAACGCAAAAAGCATTCGCACAAGGTTTAACACCGATTGTTGTTATCAACAAAATCGACAAACCAGGCGCACGTCCTGACTGGGTTATGGACCAAGTTTTCGACTTATTCGATAACTTAGGTGCAACTGATGAACAGTTAGACTTTAAAGTAATCTATG
Source organism: Pseudoalteromonas sp. P1-26 (assembly GCF_001401795.1). NCBI lineage: Bacteria > Pseudomonadati > Pseudomonadota > Gammaproteobacteria > Alteromonadales > Pseudoalteromonadaceae > Pseudoalteromonas > Pseudoalteromonas sp. P1-26. The sequence goes on from NZ_LKDX01000005.1 coordinate 21,896, forward strand.
CATCAGCTATCAACGGCTGGGCAACAATGGATTTAGACGAGCCATCAGAAAACATGGAACCAATGTTCCAGATGATCGTTGACGAAGTATCTCCACCGGATGCAGATCCTGAAGGTGCTTTCCAAATGCAAATTTCTCAGCTTGACTACAACTCGTACATCGGTGTTATCGGTGTAGGTCGTATCAAGCGTGGTACTGTTCGCCCTAACCAACAAGTAACAATTGTTAGTGCAGATGGTACTAAGCGTAATGGTAAAGTTGGCCAAGTAATGAGCTACTTAGGTCTTGAGCGTCATGAAGCAGAGTCTGCAGGCGCGGGTGACATCATTGCTATCACAGGTCTTGGTGAGCTGAAAATCTCAGACACTATCTGTGATGTAAATACCGTTGAAGCATTACCACCGCTAAGTGTTGATGAGCCTACAGTAACAATGACGTTCTCTGTAAATACATCACCATTTGCTGGTAAAGAAGGTAAATTCGTAACTTCACGTAACATCCTTGAGCGTTTACAAGCTGAGCTTGTTCACAACGTTGCATTACGTGTTGAAGAAACTGACAACCCAGATAGCTTCCGTGTTTCTGGTCGTGGTGAGTTACACTTAGGTATCTTAATCGAGAACATGCGTCGTGAAGGTTACGAGCTTGCTGTATCTCGTCCACAAGTAATCCTTCGTGAAGTTGATGGTCAAAAAGAAGAGCCATACGAAACACTTACAATCGACTGTCAAGAAGAGCACCAAGGTTCTATCATGGAACAAATTGGTCTTCGTAAGGGTGAACTAACAGACATGTCTCCAGATGGTAAAGGCCGTGTACGTATGGACTTTATGATCCCAAGCCGTGGCTTAATTGGTTTCCAAACTGAGTTCATGACATTAACGTCTGGTTCTGGTCTTCTTTACCACACATTCGATCACTATGGTCCACACAAAGGCGGTACTATCGGTGCTCGTAAGAATGGTGTAATGATTGCAAACGCAACAGGTAAAGCACTTACTAACGCATTATTCAACTTACAAGACCGTGGTAAGTTATTCATCGGTCACGGTGTTGAAGTTTACGAAGGTATGGTTATCGGTATCCACAGCCGTGACAACGACCTAACAGTAAACGCGCTTAAAGGTAAGCAACTTACAAACGTTCGTGCATCTGGTACAGATGAAGCACAAACACTTGTTCCACCACTAAACTACACGCTTGAACAAGCGATTGAGTTCATCGATGATGACGAGTTAGTGGAAGTGACACCTGAAAACATCCGTATCCGTAAGCGTCACTTAACTGAAAGTGAGCGTAAGCGTGCGAGCCGTCAAGCTAAAGACTAATAAGGTCTTTTAGTTTTACAAAATTAAAACCGCCGTATTGAAAAATACGGCGGTTTTTTGTTGTATGATTAGCTCTCAGCTCTCAGCTCTCAGCTCTCAGCTCTCAGCTGTCAGATCGAATGGAAGATTAAATGTTTTTTGGGTATGAGTTTTATTACTGGCTCGGATGGTTAGCGATAACAGTTCTTGCTGCAAAGAAATATGGCTATCTAGGCTTGTTCATTGCGCATTGCATCATTTTTGTGAGTGTATTTGCTAGTGACTTACGCTATGTGTCGCAACTAATATCCCAACCTGAGTGGGATGGTAATCCTGACCTTGATATTATTTTTCTTGTTGGCGTAATATTTCGTACTATAGTGATTAATGTTTTATTGCTACCGACAGGAATTTTAGGAAAATATTTCCATAACAAAGTTAATACCACTGGAATTTAGCCTAAGCTAATTTTCTAGGAGTAAATTGTTCCAACATTGCTATCAGAATTGTAGCTTTACTTATTTTGTTTGTATTTCTAACCTAGTTAATTAGTTTATTGAGCAACTCGCAACTCGCAACTCGCAACTCGCAACTCGCAACTCGCAACTCGCAACTAGCAACTAGCAACTAGCAACTAGCAACTAGCAACTAGCAACTAGCAACTAGCAACTAGCAACTAGCAACTTTTTACTAACTCCCCCATCTGTACTATCTTTTCTAAATCCAACTTGCAGGAGAGTAAGATGTATTTAGTTAGACTGATTTACACAAGTGAAATTAGCGATGGGTTTGGGCCCAATGACATCGAAGATATTCTCGATAAAGCTAAGCAGAATAATGCAGAAAGTAATGTAACTGGGCTACTGTGTTTTAATAGCACCCACTTTATGCAATGCCTTGAGGGGTCACGAAAAGCGGTGAATGAAACTTATCATCGTATTCTTAATGACAAACGTCATTGCAATATCATCATGCTGAATTACTGTGAAATAGTAGAGCGTGAATTTGAGAATTGGTCGATGGGATACATACCTAATTCAAAAATGACAACTCCATTAAACTTAAAGTACTCAGGTACCAGCGAATTTAATCCATTAGCCATGTCGGCAGGAAGCGCCCATAAACTTATGCTGGCTTTACGGGACTCATTGCTCAAACATACTATGTAGTGCTTGTAAGTGTCACTACAGTGACACTTGCTCACCTTCATTCAATATGTAAAGAGGGACTTGGCTGTTCATCTGTTTTTGCATATGCAGTAATCTTAATAATGCAGAGTGGCTTGAATGGTCACCCATTTGCCAGCTTGAGTTGCCATAACCCCATGGGATCATCACTTTACAGTTTAGCTCCTCTGCGGCGTTTAAGCTGTCTTCTGGCGTTGTATGAACATAGCGATACCACTTACCGTTTTCTTCATGGTAATAAGAAGCGATAGGCATTAAACATACATCAATCTCGCCGTATTTTTGATTAATATCTTGGAAGTGTTTTGAGTAACCGGTATCACCAGCAAAAAACAAGGTTCTACCATTTTGCTCAAGTAACCAACCATTCCATAAATCTTTATTGTGGTCGTCGTAAATGAAAGGCACCATTATACGACTGCTAAAGTGATGAGCTGGCAGCGCATGAATCGTTAAATCATTAATTTGTGTACTTGCATACCACGCCATTTCTGAAATATTAAAGCCACCCGTCGGGAAGTTATCTGCAAAGCCTAATGGCACTAAGTAGCGGGGGGTATTGCCAATCTCTTCTATATCCGCCTTGTTAAAATGGTCATAGTGAATGTGTGAGTACATTACTGCATCTAAGTCATTAAGTTCAGCATGTGATGGCCAAAAACCAGGTTTGCGATAAATGCCGCCAGCAAGCTTAAAGGCAAAGTCTACGGGCGAATCAAACTGATCTTTAACTGGGTCAAACAACAGCTTCTCACCATTTGGTGATTGAATATAAAACCCAGCATGACCTAACCAGCGCACCGTAAAACCTGAATTGATTGCAGGCACATGTTGTTCTGCGTGAAACTCGCATTGTGAGTTACTGTCGTCGCACACAAGGAGTTCTGATGCTTCATAGCAATTGTCAGTGCAGGTTGTTGGGTATTCTTTATCACCCGGATAAAGGTTGTGGTAGCGGCCTTCGTACTCTCCCTCAGTTTTTAACGGAGTAATGGTGCCTTCACCGGCAATAATATCAACAGTGTTTGAATTACTGCATGCACTTAAAAGTGCTGCTGCAATAAGAATTGAGAGTGTTTTTAAATGCATACCATGCTTACTTTTTATTCTTTGCAGTGAGTTTAGCAAAATAAAATTTAAGATAAATCATTAAAAAGTAACAAGAGGTTACATAAAAAAAGCCTACGTTTAAGTAGGCTTTTTTATTAATAGCTTGAGCTGATTAGCCCGCTTTGTTCATTTGCTCAATGAACTTATTAGAGTCTTCAATTGATTTGTTCATGTCGTCCATTAACACTTTTATATCGCGTTTTAGGCTTGTGAACTCACCTTTGATTGCAGTTACAGCTTGTGCGTTTAGATTATGTTTTAAGTACAAAACATTATCATGAAGTGATGATAATACCGGCTCCATTTTGCTTTCTGCGCTACGCATTGAGCGAAGTAGTTGATCAAATTGGCGCTTAGTTGCATTGAGCTTTTTGCTGCTTTCACGTTTAAGAGAGGCGCTTTTGTATTGCTCTAGTTCATCGGCCCATTCATCAAATAGCGCTTCAGCTACATCTTCTACTTTATTGATATTGCTTGTTACGTCGTTTGCTGCCGCGAGGCTCGACTCGTAATCATCATTCAGTTGATTGTAGGCATCTTGTAGCTCACCACCATCAAAGTTGATCAGCGTGGTTAATCTGTCTAATGCTGATTGAAACTCTTCTTGTGACTCTTGCTGTGCTTCTTTTGTTTCTTCTACGCGGTCTACTAAAATGTCGCGCTTATGCACACCTACAGATTCCATGGCTGAGTAGTAAGCTGACTGACAGCCTGATAATGCCATTGTTACTGCAAATAGTGGTGCACTTAAAAGTGTCAGTTTTTTCATTGAGAATCCTTTTTAGGTACCTGTCATTTCAAATTATGTGGTGGATTGCTATGATTATCAAAACATTTTAGCAGAAATTAGATTCTATGGATGAGAAGCTCAGTCGATATAAGTTGCAATTAAGCACTTTTTTAAAGCAACAACCTACTTGGTGGATGCAGTATCTTAATCGTTGTATTGACGATCAAATCACTGTTAATGCTGGGTACTTGGCTTATGTGACCTTATTATCAATCGTGCCTTTAGTAGCGGTTGGTGTGGCTATTTTTTCTGCTTTTCCAGGATTCGAAAGCACGTTAGTGACCATAGAAAACTTCTTGTTTACTAACCTTGTGCCGACCTCCACAGATGTAATTAAAGAGCACATCAGCGCTTTTGCCGGTAATGCGAATAAAATGACTGCCGTTGGTGTGGGTTTTTTAGCGGCGGTATCTTTGTTACTTATTCGCAATGTCGATGCTACATTAAATCGAATTTGGCGTATTAAGAAAAAGCGTCCAATGATGATTTCGTTTGCCGTTTATTGGATGGTGCTTAGTTTAGGCCCTGTGTTATTAGGGGCTAGTATTGGTGTTACTTCATACATCGTGTCGTTAGTGTCGTTTGCCGATCAAGGTATCCCCGGCTTTAGCGGCTTTTTATTGAAATTATTACCTTACATAATTTCAATGATTGGCTTCATTATGCTCTATACTTTAGTTCCTAACACACGAGTTCCATTTAGAGCGGCAATTCCGGGCGCTTTGTTTGCAGCTATGTTGTTTGAGCTGACAAAAAAAGGCTTTGCTTTGTACATCAGCCACTTCCCATCATACGAAGTTATTTATGGGGCGTTGGCGACAATCCCTATTTTATTTGTATGGGTGTATTTGTCGTGGATTGTCGTATTACTCGGTGCAGAATTTACTGTATGTATCAGCCCTGAGAATATCGAGGACACGCCTGATATAGAGGTTTAAATTCACTGCACCTAAGGAGAGCGAGGTGCAGTTACATCCACAATATGTTGCCAACCGTGATTATCACTTAAGTGTTGGCGATGGTCATCAAATCCATGTGCAAGAATATGGTGCGTCTACAGGGATTGCTGTGGTGTTATGCCATGGCGGGCCTGGTGCGGGTCTATGCCCTGAAAATTGCCGCTTTTTCGACTTAGAACGTTTTCGAGTGATCATGTTCAGTCAGCGCGGTTGCGGTCACTCAACACCCCATGATAGTTCAACCAATACCACCTCAGAATTAGTTGCCGATCTCGAGTATTTACGCCAGCAACTGGGTATTGAAAAGTGGCTGGTGTGTGGTGAGTCATGGGGGGCCACTTTGGCACTTGTCTATGCTATTCATCACCAAGAGCATGTTGCAGGGCTTATTTTACGGGCTAGCTTTTTAGCTTGTAACAGTGACTTCGAGTGGCTTTACACAACAAAAGGAGCCGGCGCGCATTTTTACCCTGAGTGCTTTAATGAATTTGCACATGATTACACTGATTGGCATGCCTTACTCGATTTTTATCAGCAACAGCTAAACAATGATGATCAAATTAAAGCCAGTAAATTTGCCAAGTTATGGTGTCATTGGGAGCAGGTGCTATGTCATGGTGAGCCTTTGACAAACTGGAGTTTACAGGAGCCCCATGTCGGGTTAAATCAAGCAAAGTTAATGGTGCATTATTTTCGTCATCATTGTTTCATTGAAGAAGGCTTTATCGCAGAAAATGCGCATCTACTGACTCATTTACCGGTTTGGTTTATTCATGGCCGCGCCGATTTGATCTGTCGATATAGTGCCGTACAACAGCTTGCTGAACAGTTAAATGCACAATTGTTGATTTTAGATGGCATTGGGCACAGCAGCGATAATCAGGTATATTTGTCGGCAATGCGACGTGCCGCAGATTTAATGTATATCAAGTTATCGAGGGATCAATGCAAGGCTTAATTCAAAGAGTAAAACAGGCAAAAGTAGAAGTGGCAGGCGAAGTTGTTGGTGAAATTTCACAAGGTATTTTGCTGCTATTAGGTGTTGAAAAACAGGACACCGAGCAAAGCGCCCAGAAGCTTTTACACAAAGTCAGCAATTACCGCATTTTTACCGATGAACAAGGAAAGATGAATTTAAGTTTGAATGACATCAAAGGTGAGCTTTTAGTGGTTTCGCAGTTTACGTTAGCAGCTGACACCAAAAAGGGCATGCGCCCGAGCTTTTCAAGTGCTGGCACGCCAGAGCAAGCCAATACGCTCTATGAGTATTTTATTGCTGAAGCTAAAAAAACGGGCTTAACAGTGGCTACAGGGCAGTTTGGTGCTGATATGCAAGTAAGCCTATGTAACGATGGTCCCGTTACTTTTAATTTATCTGTGTAATACCAACCCGCAATAATACTTAATCATTTTGAGGGATTAAACCTGTCGCTAACTGCGTTAAAAATCTCTCATTTACGACTGCATGGATGCAGGAGGTAGAGCAATGCAGGAGCAATTGCCGAGAACAACTAAATAACGAAATTCTTGCCTTGTTATCAACGAGGTTTTATTGCCTCAAAATAGACTACTTAAGTAAGCGGATTGGTATAAGCATTTTTATTTTTTGATCATCACGATATGATTCACGTAGTCGGGGATTTTTACAATGCTTGGGCGCTTGCCAAACTCGGTGATTAGCAGGTGCTCAAGTTGTTTTAGTTGCGATGGGTGATTAGATAAAAAATTAATGAACAACAAGCCATCTTTTGCCATCGCTGCTCTTAGTTTGGTGTAAAACTGGTGCTTGTATAAAAATAATGGCGCATCTACCTCACTGAATAAATCTAGGATAATCCAATTATATTCGTTGTTTTGCTCTAATACTTGCTGCGCATCAAAACAGTGCAAGTTATTGGCATGGTCGCCACCAAAGTAGCGTTTATAGCAGTGAATTATGTCGGGGTTTTTATCAACCGATGTCAGTTGGCTGTCAGGGTAGGTGTGCTGTAAGTAATTACGAATAGCACCACCGCCTAGCCCTAGTTCTAAAATCTTTTTAGGTTCCTCTAAGTCTTGCCAAAGTTTTGCAAGGTATTGTAAATGCGGGAAAAGTAATCTGGCAGGTCGGCGTTTTTCAATGACCGATTGCAGGGTTTCGTTGATCAATAACCAGCGTAATTGGTTAAGTTGCCTAACTTGAATACTGTAATTGCCTTGTTTATGCCAATAGATGAGTTGCCCTAATCGGTGGCAGTCCTCAATAAAACTATGTTTTACTGCGCCACTGGGTTCAAGAAAATGTTCCATATTTCGGGCCTTTAGCAATTTGTTTATTAAAATAAGACAATTATTTCAGCATAGACCAGCAGGCTTAAAGTGCAATTGTGCATTAGTTTTTACAGCCAAGAATAATAATTTAGGCTGGGTCACCAAAGTATTATTCCAACTTGTTAGAAGATCGCGTATCGTAATTCGCATTCCAAAGGCCACGACAGAAAAACAACAGACAGTGGCTGAATTATCACAGGAGTTTTTATGTTTAAAGTGACCACCCCACAAAGCAGCGAAGATTGGCAAGCGTACTATTCATTACGTTGGCAGGTTTTAAGAGCACCCTGGGGCGAGCCGCGTGGTTCTGAGCAAGATGACTTAGAGCAAGACGCTGAGCACCGCTTTATCAAAAATAATGACGGCGAAGTATTAGGTGTAGCTCGCCTGCATTTTAATAATCATCAGCAAGCGCAAGTTCGTTATATGGCGGTCGCTGAAGGTAATCGTAACCAGCATATTGGTAGCCGTTTATTACATGAATTAGAAAAAATCGCATGGACTCAAGATGCCGACGAGCTGGTATTGTTTGCTCGTGAGCGAGCCCTTGATTTCTATAAGCGTCATGGCTACGAATTAAAAGAAAAAGCGCACCTCGCCTATGACGATGTACAGCATTGGAAAATGGTAAAACAAAAACCATCTGAGCCGGGTTGGTTCCGTCATCCAAACTGGACACAAGTACTGCAAAACACTTGGCGTGAGTCGATCCCAATCAGTGATGCGATGGGCATTAAAGTTGAAAGCTATACCGATTGGCAGTTTACTACCCGCGCTGATTTAGATGCGAACTTAAACCTTCATAACACTATGTTTGCGGGTTCAATTTATAGTTTAGCAACCTTAACAGGGTGGGGCGCAACTTACCTAGCGCTGAAAGAAGCAGGCCTCGAAGGAAATATCGTGTTAGCTGATGCCAACATTAAATACCTTAAACCACTAAATAACGACCCTCGTGGTAGTGTTGAGTTGGCTGGCTGTAAAGGCAAGTTAGCGGATTTAGAAGACAGTGGCAAAGCAAGCTACCATGTGCCAGTAAATGTATACGATGGTGATGTGTTAGTAGCAGAATTCGAAGGTCACTTCATCGTTAAAAAATAACGACTATTTAGAGCGAGCTAACTAAAGCTCGCTCTTCATTAATTGAAGTTAAAGCAAGTCAGTTAACAGAATACCCACACCAAAACGTTCAATATCGGCGTTGTAATCAATCAAGCTCTCACCATAACCATTAAAATATTGTGCGTAGCCACGTAATCGGCCCCAAAGAGGGAAAGACCAATCTAATTGGATTGCACCACGATTATCTGAATTTAAGTTATTACGGGTCATAAAGCTAAATTCATGCTCGTTGTAACGGTATGCACCTGAAAACTCAAAGTAACCCATGTATTTGTAGATATCAGGATTATCATCGCCACGGGCTTCTAGCTCATCGTCCTTTTTATCTTCAGGAATGCGGTACCAAGGCTTAAAGCTAAAAACAAAGCCATCTTTTTCCCATAGGAAATCGGCATAGATACGGTTCCATGAGCGTGAGTTAGGCTGGCTGCGGCCATTCGATTGGTGTGAGGCACCAATTGCAATTGCCATTTCATCGCCCCAAAGCACATGCTCAGGATCAAGGTAGTTCACCCAGAAGATCTCTGGTTCGTAGTTTGTTTCACGAAACGGTGATGAAATATCTTTGTTGTAAAACTGCCAAAACGATTGCATGGTAAACGCAAAGAATACGCCCTGATCTTTATCTGAAAAGCCTTCGAAAATAGGCACTTTAATTGAAAGTTGATATTTCACTTCAAGATTATCAAGTGGCTCGCCATCAGTTTGCTCAGCAAGATCTTTTAAACCATCAAAAGGACGTTCATTCGGGTTAGATACGTATGAAAGCGGTAATATGTAGTTACGCTTATGTGGGGTGATCACATTACGGTTTTTCTTGCTCACTTCTTCACGGGCTTTACGCTTATCTAAAGCGGTGAGCTTTTTACTCTCGTCTAAGTCTGAGCATTTTTTACGAAGTTCTTCGAGTGTTTGTTTACCGTCACCGCCAATCGCTTCGTTCAAAATACACTGCTTTACGAGTTCTAGCGCATCGTCTTGTTCGTTAGTTTGTGGTTGTTCAGTTTGAGCAAATACAGGTACAGAAAATAAACCAGCTGCTGCCAGCCAAATGCGCCATCCCATTGCAGTTCCCTTTCAGTAGACTTTTAAGTAGGTATAATTATAACGATTTTTACATAAGTAACCGTGAACTTGTACTGAATTGTTGAAATTTTAGGTAAATAGAGAGCCCCAAGCTAAGCTTGGAGCCCTGCTGTAACGGCCTAAGGGCATAAGCCGTTGACTCTCACGCAATGAGAAGGGATGAGCTTATAGCTCAAATACGTTGGTAAAAAACTTATAAAGTTCGGTGCCTTGATTCACGCTTGCTGAAGCAAAATGCAAAATAGCAATGGCGTCTTTATCAAAGCTTAATGTTTGTAGCGGCTGCTCAGAAAGGTAGCGCTCCATTCTTAAAATATGGGCAATGGGCTCGCCTGCTTTAATATGGCCGCCCAGTGGGGCAAGATATTCAACCATGCCACCCATAGGTGCGTAGTAAGCTACATAATTTTCAAGCATGCAGGCATAGCGTGTCATCGCTTTTGGTTGATACGCTGCATCGACTAATACCTTTTTGTGGTTGAGGTAACTTAAAATGCTATTTGCATCTTCAAGAGCCGCACTTAAATCGATTTTCTCTTGGCTACCTAGCTCAACGGTGAATGCTTCGACTTGAACAGCAAATTCACGGCCTTGTTTGGCAAGCTCTTCAGATAGTGACCACCATGGGCAGAAACTCGCTTCATCCATGGCGCCATCAAAATCACTTGGGATCAATAACACATGCTCGATGTTGAAGTAGCTTGCGCTGTCTTTGGCGTATTCAGGGCAATATAAGTGCTTACTCGAGATAGGCCCCGTGTGAAGGTCTAAAACGATATCAGCCTGGTGGGCAAGCTTTTGCAAGTTAAGAGCAATGCGCTTACCCGTTGTTAGGCTGTAATCAGGACCCGTTAATTGACTGTCGATGTCAGCAACGAGTGCCTGTTTAAATGCAGCTTTAAGGGTCGCATCATCACTGTCTTTATGCTGTTCAGCAATCTGTGACGGTAACGCTTTATTGAAGCGGTACATGCGGTTCCAATTGGTGCCCGTGATTGGATCGAAGCGACCTAAAGTAAACTCACCTGATTTTTGGTTGCAACCAATAGGGTTAGCATAAGGAACTAGGGTAATATCGCCACGCAGCTTGAGTGATTTTAGCTGCTCAAGCAATTGATAAATTACTGCATTACCTTGTACTTCAGCGCCGTGCATATTTGCTTGTATATACACGTTTGGTCCCGTGTCATCGCCTTTTAAGCGATACACAGGAATTGTTAGAGGTAGGCCGTTGGCAATCTCGCCAACCACAATATTCTCTTGGCTGATTAACTCTTTACTCATGGCGATTACCTTAAATAATAGCTGGCATCTTCAGCGCTACGAATGCACTCAATATTGCCTTGTTCAAGGATGTATTCAGCCGCTAATTCGTGACATAAAAAGTACGGCATACTTTCGGTAAAGCCGTATGCACCACATTGGCTGAATACCAACCAGTCTTGCTCATTTACATCGCTCGCTAATTGGTGCTCACCTAAGCAATCAAGGGCGGTGCAAAGTGGCCCGTATAAAGTCATTGCCGCAGGCTCAGCCGTCGATTCGCGTAGTAAGGCCGCTGGAAAATCTTGGCTTGTCACCGCTGGGCGAAGTAAATGGTTAATGCCGCCTGATAAAATCACTTGTTGTTGATTGTAATTCTCTTTGCGCTCAACAACCGGTGTTGCGTAATGGCCGCATTCGCCCACCGCATAGCGGCCAAGTTCCATCCAAAGCTCTTTGACACCAGCATCCGCTTTAATACCCGCCAGAGTCTCGATAAGTGCAGACCAATCAAGTCGGTTAGCATCTTGAGTATAAGGTATGCCTAAGCCACCCCCTAAATCGAGAATATTAAGGTTAATATTTAATGAGCTTGCTAGCTGTTGTAATGGCGCAATCATTGCGCGCCATAGCTCGGCGAGCTTGTCAGTACTTAGCATATTGCCCCATTGGAAAATATGCAGGCCATCAAAGTTAAGAGCTGGGTAATCACTTACAGTCAGTGCTTGCCACTCATCACAGCCCAAACCAAAAGGAGTAAGGCTATCGCCGCCAAGTGGATTCTTTTCGCTGTCTGGCCAACGAAGTTGTACGCGCAATAGAACTTGCAGCTGACAATTTGCTTTTGTTGCTTGTTCGTTTAACCAGCGAACTTGGTTAATGCTCTCGGCCACGAAGGTACGTACGCCGCGAGCAATAAAATGTGAAATTTGTTTAGGGCTCTTTGCAGGCCCAGTGTTGAGCACGCGCTCGCTATCGATGCCTTGAGCAAGTACTTGCTCAAGTTCACCTTTACTTGCAACATCAAAGTTAAACCCTGCGCTGTCTAAACATTGAATAATGCGAGACAGTGGGTTGGCCTTTACGGCATACCAAAGTTTCACATCGGTTTGCGCAGTCAGTTGATTTAAATGTGCAGTTAATTTATCTAAATCATAGATAAAAAATGGCGTATCAAGATGTGTTGAAACTTGTTCAACCGCTTGCTTGATGGGCGTGCTCAAAAAGCTCATTAACGTAAAACCTCTTCTAACAGTAATGATGCATCGCTTTGTTCATCACGGTATTTCACGATCAATGCACAAGACATGCTTAGACCATGCTCGCGAGCCCATGCATTTGAAGCAGGGCGAGAGCCTGGGATCACAATCGCGTTTTCTGGGATGGCTTCACCTTTGTCTAGCTGGCGCTCGTTAACGCAATCGTAGACAGGAATAGTTGCAGATAAGCGTACACCTGGCGCAAGTACAGCACCTTTTTTCACAACCACACCTTCAACAATAACGCAGCCTGCGCCGATGAATGCGTCATCTTCAATAACCACAGGGCTAGCGCCAATTGGCTCTAGTACACCACCTAATTGTACTGCAGCACTTAGGTGAACATTTTTACCCACTTGTGCGCATGAACCCACTAATGCGTGGCTATCGACCATAGTACCTTCGTCGATGAACGCGCCAATATTCACATATGCTGGTGGCATGATAATCGTGCCTTTGGCAACGTGTGCGCCACGGCGAACACTGCTACCACCTGGTACCATACGCACGCCTGCATCTGCTGCAAAGCCTTGTGGTGCTAAGTTGTGTTTATCAACAAAACCACCAGGGAACTCAGTATTAGTGCCGTTTTTAAAGGCTTCTAAAATGCCTTGTTTAACTTCAACATTGGCGTGCCAGTTGCCGTTCTCGTCTTGTGTTGCTGCGCGAACTGCGCCTGATTCTAAGTTGTTTAATAATTCTAACCAGCTCATGATAAAACCTGTTTTTAGTTCCAAGATAAAATTGTGTTGTTTGCGTGGGTGATGCTGTCTGTTTGCTCAAGCTCTAAATGCGTAAGCGGCGGACGTAAATGCGGGGTATTTATTTTACCTTGCAGGTGCATCAGTACTTTTACTGGGATTGGATTTGCCACAGCGAATAAACTTTGGATTGCTTGCGACCAATCGGTGAATAGATTTGGGTATTGACCACTTAAACTACGTTTAACAAACTCATGGGTTTGACTCGGCCAAGCATTCGCGGCAACCGAAACTAAGCCTTTTGCACCAGCTTGAGCAAAATATGGCATAAGTGCATCGTCGCCACTAAATATGGCCAGTGTTGGTGATGCCGTTCTAAAGCCTTCAAATTTGCTAATGTCGCCACTGGCTTCTTTTAAAGCCCAAAGATTTTTGTGCTCAGCAAGGTTTTTGATCACCTGTGGTGAAATCTCAACTGCGCTGCGTCCTGGTACGTTATACAACATACATGGGTGGTTACTTGCGTCTAGTAGGCTTTCAAACCAATGTGTTTGGCCAACAACCCCAGGTTTTGCATACAGAGGTGAACCTAACAGGTAGCCATGAATAGGTAGTTGGTTGCAGTATTCAACCCAAGCAATTTGTTGCTTAAGATTCATGCCGCCCACAGCAACCATGAGTGGGACACTTGGTGCTAATTGGCAAACATGCTCAACAATGGCTTGTTGCTCTTTGAGTGAAAGCGCCAGTCCTTCACCAGTACTGCCAAGCAATAAAATGCCGTTATTTGCATCTTGCTGCTCAGTAACCAGTTGTTCAAGGGCCGTGTAATCGACCTCGCCAGATTCAGAAAATGGCGTGACAAGCGCTGTCCATAGTGGATAGTCGTTTAAATCAAAATTGTTGATCATCTCTCACGAACTTATAAGGTATTCGAAGAGTTTATGCGGGAACATTTGAATGGAGCCGCATGTCGTCGTTCGAACAAGGTATAATTCGAAGAGCGAATGGGCTTAAAATAATAAAGACGCGACGGCCTTATTATACTAAGACCAGAAGCTCTCCACCAAACTAATCAATAGCGCTTTGCTATTGTTGGTGACAGTCGCTGGGATTCAGCCCAGTCGCCCGAAATAAGCACCTCACAAACGGTGTTACTTCTCGGCGTTAATTCCCCTCACGTATGATCAACAGAGTCTGTGCTCTTCCCATACGCTACCTGAATAACGCACCTCTTCCAGCCCTTTATGCTCGCTTTAAAGGTTAAAGCCAACATAGTTAAATAGGGTATTGGCGGCGATTAAAGCATTTTAGCCATCTAGGTGTCAAGGCGAAGGATTTGTTTTTTAGTGACCGATTTTGCAACATGGTTACGTATAAGCGTGTTTTTACGTACACTTAGCGTTAACCAAATAAATTGGAAAAATGATGGAAAAATTTAACGATATTTATCAGCGAGCCGTATCTCGAAAAGGCAGCGAAGAAATGCTGCATGCATTGTTATCAAACCCGCTCGATGATACTGATATTGCCAAAATGCATGACGATTTATGGTTAGAAGAGTTTACGCGTAAAGTCTTTCAAAGCGGTTTTTATTGGTCTGTTATCAATAATAAATGGGCTGGTTTTCGTGATGTGTTTTGGGATTTCAGCGTAGAAAAGTTGTTGATGATGCCGCCAGATATGCTTGAGCAAAAAGCCAGTGATGAGCGAATTGTTCGTAATTTTAAAAAAGTACAAACGATCCCTGAAAATGCGTACATGATTCACGAAGTTGCCGAAAAACATGGCAGTTTTAGCCAATTTATTGCAGATTGGCCAACTGACAATATTATTGGTCTGTGGGCTTATCTTAAAAAACATGGCGCTCGATTAGGAGGCAACACTGGCCCTTACGCTTTGCGAGCGCTTGGTAAAGATACTTTTTTGCTTTCTCGCGATGTAGAAGCCTACTTGCGTGCCCATGAGTTGATTGATGGCGGCTTACAAACTAAAAAGTCATTACAAGCAGCACAAGATTTTTTCAATGAATTACAACAGCAAAGCGGTTACAGCTTGCAGGCTCTAAGCCAACTAGTGGCCTATGGTGTAGGCGATAATCGTGTAGGTGTAGCAACACGTTAAGGACAGTTATGGAACTGCAAACCCGATACACAGATATTAGTGAACTGCTTGCTATTAAAGATATGCCGAGTGCCGTTGCTAAGCCACAATTACTGCTATTTAATGACAAGCTAGCTGATAATTTTGAAATTAAACACGACAGCGAATATTTAGCTAAATTACTATCTGGTTCAACAATAGATAAAGATGTTGCACCGGTTGCACTTGGTTACTCAGGTCATCAATTTGGTCATTTTTCACCGCGTCTTGGTGATGGTAGAGCGCATTTGCTTGGTGCTATTGCAGATCACAATGGCACATTGTGGGACTTACAGCTAAAAGGCGCAGGAGCAACGGTATTCTCTCGCGGTGGTGATGGTCGCTGTGCCATTGGTCCGGCTGTACGTGAGTACATCATGAGTGAGGCACTTCATGCGCTTGGTATCGCGACTACGCGTTGTTTAGCTGTAGTTACAACTGGCGAAACGGTATATCGCCAGCCACCTCGCCCGGGTGCAGTTGTCACTCGTTTAGCTAAAAGTCATATCCGTGTTGGCTCATTTCAATACTTAGCTACACAAGGTGATATAGAAGGGTTAGAAAAGCTAGTCGACTACGCAATAAATTGCCACTTTCCTGACATTAGCAGTACGGGTGAGCAGCGTTATATTGAATTTTTAACCGCCGTGCTAGATAAGCAAATTGAGCTGGTTATCAGCTGGATGCGAATTGGCTTTATACATGGCGTGATGAATACCGATAATACCTTGATTAGCGGTGAAACCATTGACTATGGTCCTTGCGCGATGATGAATCAGTTTGACTTAGACACGGTGTTTAGTTCGATTGACCATCAAGGGCGCTATGCATTTGGTAATCAGCCGAATATTGCCAATTGGAATATTGCGCGTTTAGCTGAAAGCTTAATCCCTTTATTTGCTGATCAAGATGCTGCCGTTGAGCAACTCTCACCGGTTGTGAATGGTTTTGCTGCTAAATTTAATGATGCATTTAATGTTATGTGGCAGCAGAAATTAGGCTTAGCTGGTCAGCAAGAAGGCGATCATGCTTTAGTTTCAGAGTTACTGGGGTTAATGAAGCAACACCAACTTGATTACACCAATACTTTTAATGCACTTACTGAATCTTTAGTGAAAGACTTTGTTATAGATTCTAATTTAAAAGAATGGGTTTCAAAATGGAGGCTCAGAACATCAGCTGAAAGTTACAGCACAATGCGAGCTGTTAATCCTGCAGTCATTCCCCGTAATCATAATATTGAAATGATCTTGGCTGAGTATGAAAAGGCAGGATCTAGTTCATCAATCAATGAGTTTTTAAAAGTTATTCAAAAACCATATGAGTATGAGGAAGAATTTGCGGCATGGTATCAACCTCCGAAGGAAGGTGATTGTAATTACCAAACTTTTTGTGGTACTTAAGGGTTAATCTTTATGGTTGATAACAATTGTAAATGCTCATTTTTTTAAATCTGAGTGTTCGTTGATTGAGCAAGTTAGCTGCCAGTGTTATGATTTATATCAATAAAATAGCACTAAAGTTTTGCTTTTTAACGAAAATTTACAAATAAAGTTGCTTTCAACTTGTTGATTTAAAAATAACCAATATAATAATGTAATTGGGAATGGACTTTTATCGGTTTTGAAGTCAGTAGATTAGGCTGAATCGGCTTTCACCTAATCATAACAAAGCGATCTAAAGGCATTGTTACGCAAAGTTATTTAGATAACCTATTATTTGGGTAATTGACTGAAATTACTCGGCAAGATTTTTGTTCTGTACCGAGTTCGTTAAGTTTTGATTAACTATTAGTCGACTACTCTGTTTAAACTGATTGAGCTGGTTTGACTTAGCTACAATTTTAATTGTGAAAATGGGAAGGAAACAATGAAATTAAAATCACTTACTATTGCTTTAGCACTTGCTGCAACTAGTGCTTCAAGCTTCGCTGCCGAAAAGCAAGGTTTCTACATCGGCGCATTTGGCGACTACTATGATAATTCTTGGGAAAATGTCCGCGACTACACTCCAGGTGGCCTTGATGTTGATGACTCTACAGGTTGGGGTTTAGAGCTAGGTTACCGTTTTAGTGATTACTGGAGCGCTCGTTTAGAATACGCTGACATGGACTTCGATTGGAAAGCTGATCTAAATGACGGTACTTCTGTTAGCGGTACTGAAAGTGGTAAACGTTACGGTATTGACGCTTTATATCACTTAGGTGGTGGTCCATTCTACGGTATTTTCGGCCTTAAAAATCTTGATGCGGTTGACGAAGATCTAATGTTCGCAAACGTAGGTGCTGGTTACCAACACTACTTCACAGATAACTTCGCGTTTAACGCTGAAACATCTTTATACCAAGGTCTTGACCGTGGTTACACAGATGTTGGCGCTAAATTAGGCCTAAGCTATATCTTTGGTGCGCAAAGCTCAGCTTCTGAGCCAGTTGAACCTGCTCCAACAGTTGTTCCTGTTGCGGTTGAGCCAGTTGATAGCGATGGCGATAACATCCCTGATGCTGATGACCAATGTGCAAACACGCCAATGACTGACGCTGTTGATGGTACTGGCTGTACATTATATGAAGATCGTGAAGTAACTAAGAGCTTACTAATCACGTTCCCTAACAACACGTCTAAAGTATCTCAACAATACTTAGATGATATTGACCGCGCTGCTAAGTTCTTAAAAGAGCACCCAGGTACTGACGTAGTACTTGAAGGTCACACTTCATCAGTAGGTAAAGCTGATTACAACAAGTGGTTATCTAAGAAACGTGCTGATGCTGTTGCTAAGAAACTAATCGAAGACGGTATTGATCCAATGCGTCTTACTACTGTTGGTTTAGGTGAAGAGCGCCTTAAAAACCCAGCAAATACGCCAGAAGCTCACGCTGAAAACCGTCGTGTTGAAGCGAAAGTAACTGTAATTGAGCGTGTAAAAGTAGAGCGTTAATCTAACTCTTTACGCAAATTTGAAAACCCAGCCTAGTGCTGGGTTTTTTCATTTCTAAAGTAGATAGGAATGATTCTTAATAAATATTCATTTGAATAGAGTTTTTTTCTAGTACTATTCATGCTATTTATAGTGAATATTAAACTCCTTACTTACAGCATGGATTTTCATCTATACTTAAAAGCTTTATAATTAACCGTCAGAATACTATAAGTACTGGGTCTTAATTGGTATTTAGCTTAATACTACCGAGTACTTTCACGTCACCAAGAGGGCAATATTGTGCTACAAGAATATCGTAAACACGTAGAAGAACGTGCCGCGTTAGGTATCGTACCAGCGCCATTAGATGCTCAGCAAACGGCTGATCTTATTGAATTAATCAAAAACCCACCGGCAGGCGAAGAAGAGTTTATCGTTGATCTTCTAGTTAACCGCGTACCACCGGGTGTTGATGATGCTGCTTACATCAAAGCAGGTTTCTTAGCTGCAGTTGCAAAAGGTGAAGCGAGCTCTCCACTTGTATCAAAAGAAAAAGCAGCTGAGCTACTTGGTACTATGCTAGGTGGTTACAACATCGCACCTATGATTGATCTTCTAGATGACGAAGCGTTAGCGCCGATCGTTGTTAAAGGTTTATCAAACACATTATTAATGTTCGATGCTTTCTATGATGTAGAAGAAAAAGCGAAAGCAGGTAACGAATTTGCTAAGCAAGTAATCGAATCTTGGGCAAATGCAGAATGGTTTGTAAACAAGCCTGCAGTTGCTGAAAAAATCTCAGTTACGGTATTCAAAGTAACTGGCGAAACAAATACAGATGACCTTTCTCCTGCTCCAGACGCATGGTCTCGCCCTGATATTCCACTACACGCTTTAGCAATGCTGAAGAACGAACGTGATGGTATCAATCCTGAAAAACCAGGTGAAGTTGGTCCAATCTCACAACTAGAAGAGCTTAAAACGAAAGGTTTACCTCTTGCATACGTTGGTGATGTAGTTGGTACGGGTTCTTCTCGTAAATCTGCAACTAACTCTGTACTTTGGTTCATGGGTGATGATATTCCTCACGTACCAAACAAACGCGTTGGTGGTGTATGTTTAGGTGGTAAAATCGCTCCTATTTTCTTCAACACAATGGAAGACTCTGGTGCATTACCAATCGAACTTCCTGTTGATGAGCTAAACATGGGTGACCAAATCGATATCTTCCCATACGAAGGTGTTGTCAAGCGTCACGGTACTGATGAAGTAATCTCTACTTTCTCTCTTAAATCAGACGTAATTCTTGATGAAGTGCGTGCTGGTGGTCGTATTCCACTAATCATCGGTCGTGGTTTAACTGATAAAGCGCGTGCATCACTAGGTATGGAAGCTGAAGATATCTTCCGCAAGCCTGCTCTTGTAACTGATTCTGGTAAAGGTTTCACATTAGCTCAGAAGATGGTTGGTAAAGCATGTAACATGCCTGGCGTACGTCCTGGCCAATACTGTGAGCCGAAAATGACAACTGTTGGTTCGCAAGATACAACAGGTCCTATGACGCGTGACGAACTTAAAGATCTAGCATGTTTAGGCTTCTCTGCAGATTTAACAATGCAGTCTTTCTGTCATACATCAGCTTATCCTAAGCCAATCGACGTAAACACTCACCACACACTTCCTGATTTCATCATGAACCGTGGCGGTGTATCACTTCGTCCAGGTGACGGTGTAATCCACTCATGGTTAAACCGTATGTTATTACCAGATACAGTAGGTACTGGTGGTGACTCTCATACTCGTTTCCCTCTAGGTATTTCATTCCCAGCGGGTTCAGGTGCGGTAGCATTCGCAGCAGCAACTGGTGTAATGCCTCTTGATATGCCTGAGTCAATCTTAGTACGTTTCAAAGGTGAAATGCAGCCAGGTATCACACTACGTGACCTAGTTCATGCTATCCCTTACTACGGTATTAAAGAAGGTCTTTTAACAGTTGAGAAGAAAGGTAAAATCAACGAATTCTCTGGTCGCGTACTAGAAATCGAAGGTGTTGAGCACTTAACAGTTGAGCAAGCTTTCGAACTTTCTGATGCATCAGCTGAGCGTTCAGCGGCAGGTTGTACTGTTAAGCTTTCTAAAGAGTCTATTGCTGAATACCTAGAGTCAAACATCGTAATGCTTAAGTGGATGATCTCTGAAGGTTACGGTGATGTTCGTACTATTGAGCGTCGTATCAATGCAATGCAAGAGTGGTTAGCTAACCCTGAACTTATGGAAGCTGACGCTGATGCAGAGTACAAGCATGTAATCGAAATCGATCTTGCAGACATCAAAGAGCCAATCCTTTGTGCTCCAAATGACCCAGATGATGCACGTCTTCTTTCTGACGTAACAGGCGAGAAAATCGATGAAGTATTCATCGGTTCTTGTATGACTAACATCGGTCACTTCCGTGCTGCAGGTAAACTACTAGATGGTTTCAGTGGTCGTATTCCAACTCAACTTTGGGTTGCACCACCAACGAAGATGGATAAAGACCAGCTTACTGATGAAGGTTACTACGGTATCTTTGGTCGCGTAGGTGCACGTATCGAAACTCCAGGGTGTTCACTATGTATGGGTAACCAAGCACGTGTTGCTGATAAAGCAACTGTTGTTTCTACCTCTACGCGTAACTTCCCTAACCGTCTAGGTACTGGCGCTAACGTATTCTTAGCATCAGCAGAGCTTGCAGCAGTAGCGGCAATCTTAGGTAAATTACCTACACCTGCTGAGTACCAAGAGTATGCAGATAAGATCAATGCAACTGCAGCTGATACTTATCGTTACCTGAACTTCCACCGTATGCCTCAATACACTAAAAAGGCAGACCAAGTGATCGTTCAGCAAGCTGTATAATTAGTAATAATTAAATTTATTAGTATAAAAGCCCGCACCTAGCGGGCTTTTTTATTAAGTTTTTGTTCAGTTTGGTTGTAAAATTAATACATTTGTCTACACTGATTATTGTTAAAAGTTAACAGTTGTAACTTTGTGTTTAATGTTGTAACCAAGGAAGGCGGGCATCATTTCTTGGCTGCATAGATTTTGCAAATCAAGGAATTGAACAATGAAAGCACTTCTTCTTTTACTCCCCCTTAGTGGTTCGGCTCTTGCTGTTAACCCCTCTTTTAGTGAAGTTCGACTCGGTTTTGAAACGATTAGCTATAGTGAAACTCTTAATGATGTAGCAGGGTTTGGCAAGTTGAGCCAGTCAATTGATGTGACCAATCCCGCAATACGACAGATATCATACACAGGGATCGATGATGATTGGGGATTCTATATTGAAAGTGCTGCAACAATTTCTACTGAAATTGAAACTGAAACTTGGCATTTGGCAGAGTTTGGCGATATTCAAGAAAATGCATTTAAAACAAAAGCGAATGAGATCGGTTTTAAAGGTGCTTATAATTTTTCAAAAGCCATACAGTTTACTTTAGGCACTAAGTTTTTTACTTCTAGTTTTACACGCTCAAATTTTGCTTTTGTGCAACCAGGTGCGGCGGCATTTGATGAGGCACTGATTGCTATCTCAGATGATCCAGATAACCCCGCTCGTTTTACCTTACCGGGTATGAATAACGCGAACAATGTGGGCGACCAACAAGATTATAACTCCCAGCTACGCCCCGTGGTCTCTGTGTCAGAAGATCAAATGGGTATCTTGCTTACTTTAGGTGCCCGTTACGATAGTCGTTTAAAAGACAGTTTTAATAAGTACAGCTGGTATGCAGAAGCTGAATTGAGTACACCCATGTACTCTGAAATTCAAAATACTCAATTTGAAACAACTACATTAACCGACAGTTTTAATGGCTGGGGTGTGTTAGGACGAGTCGGGCTACGTTATCAAATAATGTCACATATTGCGTTAATGGGCGGTATTGATGCGCAATACAAATCTCGCGATATAGTGACTAAGAATCTTGAAAATGGTCAACGTCTGCGCGTACCTGAAGTCGAATATAGTAATGTGTCTTTTGCAGTTGGTTTGCAGTGGAGCTATTAATGAACAAGTTCGCCATAATTAGCTCATTACTTTTATTCTCTTTATCAGGGTGTAAAACTATTGATTCTGTTCAGCAAGATTTAGGTTCTCTTGCGAGTAGTATTACAGGTGAAGAACAGGCGACCCCCGAACAAATACAGGCAGCCTATGAAAAAGCCCAAAGTGTTTTCCAAGAAGCACTGACAGCTTATAACCAAATAGATACGGAGAACTTAGCGCAATTTGATGAGGAGCGTGTAGCTAAGGCTCGTAAAGTATGGGCGGTGCTTGAGCCTGAGTTTAATGAACTGCGTTTAGCTCCTGAACATGCTTTAAAAAGTGCGTCACTGTTCTCATCTGATACAGTTGCAGATGAAGTCATGTCTCAAAGTCAGGAGGTCATTTCCTTGGTTACTGAAGCGCAGCTTGCCAAGCAAAGGATCACATCGGTTTTACAGCCAATTAGAGATGAGTTTGCCATTTTAGATCAATTGGATGCTGAAACATCTTATGAAAAGCGTTATCGAGAGCTCGATAAGCAACATCAACAATTAAAGGAAATGCTCATTGACGGGCAAGAGCAGCAAGTTGCTGAGTATGTACCTAAGCTATTAGAGCAACTCATTGATTTAGAAAAAGACGCCGTTGTACAGTTTTATTTCTCTCAGTATATCGAAAAAATTTATGGGCTAGCTAACTCAAAAAAAGTCGATATATTTCCGACAGTTTATCAGGACGTTCGAAAACAATTAGAGCAAGGTGAAACATTTAGTAAAGCTAACTATCGTGAGTACGAGCAAATTAAACAACAAGCTGCTTTATTGTCATTACAAATCGATCGTATTAATAGTCTCTATGCTGAGTACTTAGCCCAAAAATCGGCTATTGATAAAGACACTGTTGAAGCGCACATGCTGAGTCTTGAAAGTGAAATTTATGCACTGACCATGGCTGCTGGTTTGGGTGATCTGAGAGGCCTCTCTTTTCAGGAGCAGCTTCAACAAGTAAGAAAAGCAATTAATTGAGTAAACCAAGAGCCACAGTTCGCTGTGGCTTTTTATCAACGTTAAGGGATTTAGCGTTTACATGGCTAAGAATTTCCCTGCTATAAGTGAATATAATGGAGTATGTATGTTAATTCATAAGCGGCTGTTGGCTGCAGTTATTGGTACCTTATTTTTAGTTGGGTGTGGTGGAGGTGGAGGTAGTGACTCTGAAACTAAACCAGATCCTGTAGACCCCGTTAATCAAAGTCCAACAGTTACTATTAGTGCCGAATCAGAAGGTGCAGAGCAGACTTCTTTTAAATTAAGTGCCGCTGCCACAGATAGTGACGGTAGCATTGCCTCTTACAGTTGGACATCTGATGCTAGTTTTGACTTTGTACAAAGTGATGGATTAACGAGTGCTGAAGCTACTTTTCAAACACCCGATATAGACGCTGATACAACGGTTAATTTCACTGTCACTGTAACCGATAACGATGGGGCAACAGCTTCAGCAAAGCATAGTGTTATATTTAAACGAAATGTATCAACAGTGACAATTACCGGGATAGTAACGGATCAACCAATTGCTAATGCAGAGTTAGAGATTAATGTCGGTAGTGACGTCTTTTCGACCAATGCAGATCAAACCGGTCGCTATACGATAGAGCTTGTTGTGGACGAATCTGCAAGTGATAAGCTTGTACTGGTTAAAGCAAAAGGTCTTGATAGCACCAACCCTGGGGTTGTTTTTGTTTCACAGCTAAGCTCAATTCAAGCGTTATTGGAACAGGCTGGTGAGGATAATACGCTTGATAGTGAAGACAACTTTGGCGTCAACATCACGAATGTAACGACCGCAGAATATGCGCTTTTAACACGTAATAATGAAGAACCTCAATCAGTCGAAGAGCTAAACGCAGCACTGCTAAATGTTGATGCTGACGAAAAGATCTTATTGGCAACTCTCATCAAAATCATCGTGGATAATGCAGATTATGCTCTCCCTGAAGGCGTCGAAAGCACACTCGATCTTGTCAGTGACGAAGATATCGCTAAGAATTTTGAAGATGAAGTAAATGAGAAAGATCCAGATCTCATTGAAGAGACGAAAGAAGAAATTAAAAAAGATGAAAACTTAGTTTCTGATAGCGATGAGCCTATTGTCGGTGATTTTATAGTTAACTCACCTCGTTATTATAACAATGATGCATATCACCTTGTTCTGGCAAGTGACGGTACGGGTGAACTTAATGCAAATACAAGCTCAACACTGACAATGAGTAAAGAATCAGGGGTGTATACATTAGCACTAGCAAATAGTGTAGTGACTTACACTGATGAATATAACGATGGCAATGAATCTTATATTGGGCAAACAAAATTAACAGATATTAGTTTTCAAGTTTTAGCAGAAAATGAGGTTTTCAGAACGATTGAAGTGACTCAAACCACACAAAGAACATTGGACTACCAAAATGGTAGTGAACCCGTTGTGGAACCTTCAATTACTCGAACCTATACAACTAACCTGATTGATAAAGCTAAAACAATAGCACTAAATACTACCGAGTTAACCGAAAACACATGGGTTTTAGACCTAAGAGACAATGATTATGATTCTGCGTCATCTGATGATGAACCTGAAACTTTGCGCTTTTATGCCGATGGTACAGGGGATGTAACGGGTGAGAGCACTGAGGTATTTAGTTGGGAGCTCAATGATACTAAGTTATCTATTAGTTATGATGAAAACGGTGAAACTGGGTTAATTGAGTTTTGGTTTACAAAAGCTCTCTCTGCGGGCTACCAAGTGGTTGCATTAGACACTAGTTTTGATGAGCCAAGTAATACATTAACAGGCTTAATGGTTAAAAAAGCGAATGTAACAACAACCAATGAGGATATTATTGGTCGTTGGCATGGTTTTGTTGGTACGTCTCAATCTTATGATTTGAATATTTATCCTGATGGTAGTGTCGCTATTGGTTTAGGTAATTCAAGTTTCCAAGGTCATATTGAAGATGGCAACTTCTCTAGAAAACGTTTTTATTCAGAAACATATGGTCTTGTTTCAAGTTGTGATGGCTTTGCTGATGACTGTTACCTTGAAAGTGAAATGCAACATGAATTCATTAATATCGTTGGTAGCACCTACTACATAATTAGAACGCTAACTTATTACACTATGGCTGGTGAGGCATATGATGAAGTTAAATCGGTATTCATTTATGAATATAGTAAAGACTTGTCATACTCAGCTTTTACTGAGGAGCTATTAGATGGTGCGATTTCTCTTTACAAAGATGATAGCTCTACAGATGCTATTTACATTCAATACAATGATTTAGGTGAAGTAGAGTATGTTGTCCGTTTTGATGGTGTTGAGCATATAGCAACGTTCAATGATGGCGTATTAAGCTATCAAGTTGATGGCAATACGTGGTTTGTTGAGCTGGTTTTTGCGGATGAAAATGCTGTTACTATTTGCCGATATCAGCAAGGAAGCAGTTGTTCAGCTGATACGCAAATTAGTTACTTACCTAAGCGCCCTAAAGTAACCTTAACTGTGAATCCATCTCAGAACGGTAACCTCTCACCTAGCAGTCAAACTTCGTATTGGTACCAATACGCGTCTTTCGTAATTAGCCCAGATGAAGGGTATGTTGTTGACGAAATTACAGGATGCGAAGGATATATCGAAGGAGCTTATTACCTTGTCTATACCACAGGTGCTGATTGCGAAATTACAGCAACATTTAAACCTGCATTATTAGCCGCTGGCGAGTATATTTTAAATAATAGTGATTTATATAATGCACCAGCCTTGGGCTTATTACTAAATGCAGATAACACTGGCGCTGTAACTCTCAACGGTAGTTCAAATATCAACTGGTATGAAGTTGATGATCACATTGAGTTATCACCTATCGATAGTATTGTCGTGGAAGAATATATCTCTTTCCCTGATGGCATGACAGAGGTTCAATATCGCACGGAGATTAGTTACGCTGAATTAATGCCAATGGCAGAAAAAGGGCTTAATTGGCATTGGCTAACAGTTGAATATAGCTATTATGAGAATGACGTTTTAGTGAATACTAGTACTGAAAGTTCCAATGTTTATGCATTTTCTGATGGCGATGAAATTGCCGTTGTTAGTGATGATGTCGTAGGGCAATGGGCTGTAAGCGCAGAACAAGGAGGTGTGCTATTAAATATGCAGATCAATGCTGATGGAACAGGCTCTTACATAGATATTTTGAGTGATGAGCAAGATACGTTTAGTTGGCAGATCATTGATAGCAATTTAGTACTTAATCACAGCAGTGATAATTCAACAGATACACTCTATTTTACTAAAAACATCAACGTTGGTTACCAATTTTTAGATAAGGGTAATGATAACGAGGGGGACTATGTTGATGCAGGCATGTTTGTTAAACGCAATGAAGTAGCCATTAATGTAAGTAATTTTTCTGGTCGTCATCAGTTCAGAGAGGGTCATGATATTGATTCGCATTGGGCTGAAATCCAAATTTATGACGATGGTGAAATCTTCTTTACCTTTGGAACAAGTTCATATCAAGGAAGCTTTATTAATAACCGCTATATTAGAAGGCTTTATGTAGATACTAGCTCAGGAGGTTGGGAAACAACTGACTTCTGTGATACTAGCTTGGATACATGTTTCCTTTATGGTGAGTTTGTTTACAAGCTAATTGCTATTGATGAAGCCCGATATTTTGTCGAGCGTACTGTAGCGTTCGATGATAATGGCACTGGGGTGCTAGAAAAATTCTCTGCACATCTATATGTACATGATTATGCTAGTTCAACAGCAGTTGATAAATTCTACGACTACAACTTATATAGCTTCACTTTATATGAAAGCGATGGCACAACTTGGTCATTAAGTGAGCAGGATTATAATGAAGATAGTCAGTCTTACGATTACTCACTGACGATTGGAGATCAAAGCATCACGGGTGTTCAATTGGTTGATGGTAAATTGTCATTTATTGAAAATGGCCAAGACACGTTGCTTGAGCTTATCAGTAACAATCGCACCGAACTCGTTTTCTGTAAGTATTTAGCAGGTAATAGTTGTCAGTCACAAGATCAAGTTTCCCTTTCTATGAGCAATTAAACTTGTCGTAAATTGTGCAACCTAAAACAGCCACATTTGTGGCTTTTTTTATTTTTTAGATTAAATATTCTAAAAAATGTGTATAACGATCTTAAAATTATCCAATAAACCTTGCTGGTTTACATAAAAACGCAAATATTCCCTACTAATTGAATTAAAATCCTCGCCAATATTCTCAACGTATTAAGGCGAGATCGAAATGACTACATTAAACAACCAGAACCTTCTACAACTTCGTTTTGTAAGCCAAGCGCACATTGACGCAGTTAAGCCTTCTTTTGCTAACCTACCTGCTAACCCATACGCAGATGGTGAATTTCGTAAGCGTCGTTATTCAGTAATCAAAGTTGTTGATGGTGAATTAAAACTACAACCAACAAAAGCATTCGTGCAAGATGACTCAATCAATACCTTCCAAGGTAATGTTGAGCGTACCTATGAAAATCTAGAAGATAGCTTATTAGCGACTGATGGTATGAAGCAAATCGTGAATCAGTTCCGCGATATGACGGGTATCAGCGATGATCGCGATATTGAAATTCACCAATTCAGAATGCTTGCGATCGACAGTGACACACCCGCTGCGCCTGAAGGTGTTCACCAAGATGGTTTTGATCACGTATGTGTATGTGGTGTATCACACGAAAACCTAGAGGGTGGTGAGCTGCTTGTTTATGAACACCAGCAGGCTGAACCATGTTTCAAAATGGAAATTAAAGACGGCATGTTCGCACTGATTAATGACCGTGAAGTATGGCACAACGCTACACCAATGAATAAATTAGACGCAAGCAAAGAAGGTTACCTTGATTGCTTCGTACTAACTGCGTAAGGGTAAACCATGAACTTAACGCAATTACGTCGCCAGTTCCCTGCACTTATGCAACAAGTTGCTGGTCAGTCACCGATTTTCCTTGATGGTCCAGGTGGCTCGCAAGTACCACAGTCAGTTCTAAGCGCTATGAGTGCATATTTGGGTTACTTCAACTCAAACTTAGGCGGCGCATTTTTCTCAAGTGATAAAACGGTAGAGTTAATGGCAAATGCTCGCCAAGCTGCAGCCGATTTATTAAATGCGCCATCTAAAGAGCAAATCGTGTTTGGTGCAAACATGACAAGCTTAACGTTTAGCTTTAGCCGTGCCATCTCGCGTGATTGGACTGCTGATGATGAAATTATTGTCACCAATGCAGATCACTTCTCAAATGTATCATCTTGGCAGCAAGCTGCTGAAGATAAAGGCGCGACAGTAAAAACTACCCTTATCAACGAAGCTGATTGCAGCCTAGATATGGCACATTTTGAAAGCCTTTTATCTAGCAAAACAAAGCTTGTTGCAGTGACGTATGCATCAAACACCACAGGTTCAATTAATGACATTAAACGCATCGTTGAGCTTGCACATGCTGTTGGTGCGCTAGTGTATGTTGATGCCGTTCATTACGCACCTCATGAGCTTGTAGATGTACAAGCACTTGATTGTGACTTCTTAGCCTGCTCTGCATATAAGTTCTTTGGTCCTCACCTTGGTATTGTCTATGGCAAACGTGAGCATCTTGAAGGTTTCACACCATATAAAGTTGAACCTGCAAAAGATGTTGCGCCAGGTCGCTGGGAAACGGGTACACAAAGCTTTGAAGCGCTAGCTGGCTTAATTGCAGCTGTTGATTACATTGCTGCAATTAGTGAACTTGATGATAGTCATTCACGTCGAGAAAAACTCGCGGCTGCATTTGCTATGACTAAACAACACGAAATGGCATTAAGTAAGCATTTCTTAACGCGTTTAGCAGATTACCCACGTATCAAGTTATTTGGTATTGATGAACTAGAGCGTATAGCTTATCGCACACCGACTTTTGCTTTAACTTTTGAAGGCATCGAGCCACGTGTTGTGTCTGAATTTTTAGGTAAGCAACATATTTGTGTGTGGGATGGTAACTTCTACGCCCAAGGCTTATGTAAGCAGCTAGGTGTATTAGAAACCGGTGGTGTAGTACGCATTGGTTGTATGCATTACAACACAGTTGAAGAGCTTGATAAGGTTTTTGATTTATTTGATCAATTACTAGCAGATTAAAGCTGAGCTTTAATTAAGCTATAAGCAGCCCGAGTGGGCTGCTTATTACCGCTAGGATTGTGGTTGGCCATATATTTGTTCCGCGCGGTTGAATAAGACCCACGAGGTTAAAATATACTTATCATTTGAAATTGGCTTATTACCACGGTGCGTGTGGGTAAAATAGCCCGGTGCTACGACCATAGAACCCTGTTTAGGCGATATTTTTCGTTGTTGATAGTAAAACTCTGTTTCACCACCTTCTTCTACATCATTTAAATAGAACATAAATAACAGCACACGATGCAGAGCTTCGTTGTGGCCAGCTTGCGGGTATACCTCGCTATGCCAATAAGGGTAGCCACCTTTATTGATATCGTATTTCTGTGCTTGAATTGGACCCATGCGGAAAATTTGCTGCACGAGTAATGGCAATTGTGGTTTGCCGACTTCTTCAAAGTTATCTTGTGTTAGGTCAACAGGTTTGCCGGTTTGCGGATGGTAAACCTTTAAACCAAAGGCACCAATCATCATAAAAATATGCTCTTCAAGGTATTTGAAGACGTAACCCGCAGTCGTTTGTTGAATATGCTTTAGTTGCTCAGCGTATTCGGGGTGGTTATTAAGGTATAAATCGCGGCTGTCTTTTTTCGCTAAATCTACTCCGCCTGAGGTAATGCCTTGTTTTAAATGCGGGCTTTGTTCAAATACCGTGATAAAGTTGTCGCAAAATTCTTTGCTGAGGGCGTTTTCGTATACGCGAATAAAGTCCGTCATGAGCTACCTTTAGTTTATATTTTTTATAGGGTTACTATGTTTACTGAAACTATCACACCACGCTTTAGCGAAACAGATGTGCTAGGGCACATCAACAATACCGTACTCCCTGTATGGTTTGAAGCCGCCCGAGCGCCTATTTTCAGGTTTTTTACGCCCGATTTAAACCCTTATGAGTGGAAACTGATCATTGCTAAGGTTGAAGTAAGCTTTGTGGGTGAGTTGTTTTATGGTCACGATGTCACAGTGAAAACCAGTGTTGAGCACATCGGCTCTAGTTCATTTGTACTGCGTCAAGAGGCTTGGCAGCAAGATAACTGCTGTGCCGTTGGTAAAACCGTACTAGTACGTTACGACTTCGCAAATAAATGTTCGCAAAAACTTAATGAGCAAGAAAGGGCTGACCTTACAGCGCATTTAATCGCTGAGTAATACCCCATTTTTTGCCGACATTTATGAACGCTTGGGGTAAAATGCGCCTTCATTATTTTGACTGAGTAATTTTGGGTTACACGCAATGCTGTTAATGATCGACAATTATGATTCGTTTACATACAACCTAGTGCAATATTTTCAGCGCTTAGATCAAGATGTATTAGTTAAACGAAACGATGAGATCAGCATTGCTGAGATTAAACAACTTAACCCAGAGCACATCGTACTATCGCCTGGGCCATGTTCACCAAACGAAGCGGGTATTTCTTTGCAAGTGGTTGAACAACTAAAAGGTCAGTTGCCAATTCTTGGTATTTGCTTAGGTCACCAAACTATTGCTCAGGCTCTAGGTGCTGATGTTATTCGTGCAAAGCAAGTGATGCATGGTAAAACCTCGTTAGTTAAGCATACCAATCAAGGTGTGTTTAACGGTTTGGCAAATCCACTAACGGTATGCCGGTACCATTCTTTAGTGGTGGATAAACAAAGCCTGCCTAGTGACTTCACTATTACTGCATGGACAGAACAAAATTCTGATTTTGATGAAATTATGGGGATCATGCATAATGATTTAGCACTTGAAGGAGTGCAATTTCACCCCGAAGCAATTTTGACCCAACAAGGGCTTGAATTACTTGCTAACTTTTTAACTCGCTTCTAACCTTAGGCTAGTGAATTAACAAATATGACCGACAATACGCCTGTGCAAATGACCGAAGAAAACCGACAACAAAGGACTGCGATGGTGCTTAATGAGCGCGCGCATGATCTTTTGCTTGGTCACAGTTTTGCACAGCGTCAAATTGGCTATATTCACACCCTCGAAATTGATTATGGCGAATCAATGGAACAGCGAACTCTATTAGAAGTAGAAGTTGCTGCTGAGAAAAAACGTCAAAAGAGCAGTACAGCTCACCATAAATACCGTGCACAGGCGAGCAAGCAATTACACCAAGTGATTGAGGCTGCCATGCACAAGCAGCTTGAAGACATTGATTCAGTAATTCATGAAACTATAGGGATTCAAGATAGCGTACCTGCTATTTTAGATATTTTAGCTGTGCGCTCGGCCTCAGTAGGTCGACTAGAGCCGTTAGTTAAAGATTTGAGTTGGTTAGGTCGTGAGCTTGTTGCGTTTGTGAATTTACCTTTCTATCGAAAACAACGTAATAAACACACTTCAGTTCAAGTCGATAACCCACTGTTAGCGCTACGCTACATTGGTTTAGATAATTTAAAGTTTGTCGTGCCAACCTTTGCGGTACGTCATTGGATGCCACACAGTACAGAGCCATTTCCACTACTAAAGCGTCGACTTCGTGATAACTCAATGGCGTGTGCCATTGCTGCTCAAGAACTTGCTAAATTAAATGGTGTAAATGAGGTGCACGCGTTTACCTTAGGTATGCTACTCGACGTGGGTAAGATAGCGCTAGTCCGTATATACCTTCGTATTTTTGAGTTAGTTTGGCAGCGCCAAGTAACTAAAGCCCGTGATGAGCAAAAGAAAGATCTACACACAGCTTTATTAGAGCTAAAACCGGATCCTTTATTTTTAAGCACCTTGCTAAATAAGCAGTCGATGAAGGTAACAGCCACCGTAATTGAGAAAATGGCTTTTAGGTATTTGCCATTTAATGCGGTAATGCAGCAGTTAACTACACCTTTAGCTAAAAACGATGAGTATTTGCCGCTTACCAAGGTGATTTTAAAAGCACGTTGTTACGCTCAGTATTTAAGTTTAAATGAGCATCAACTAGTCGAAAATGACGAAACCGAACGTTGGTTTGCACACTTCGATTTCACTAAAGAAGAGCTTGATCAGCTAGTAAAATGCAATTTTGATCGCTTTCATATTCAAATTAATTAAAAAAATTGTTAATTTTTTTGCGACTATTCATTCATTGTTTATCAATCCGCAGTGACAAATTTTTTCTCTTTAGCCTCTGCTTGGCTCACTAGCCGTAAGCCTTTTTATAGTATTTAGAGTAAAAAATAGCCTTCAAATAGTTATTCACTATCCATGAAAAAATATCTCAAGCCCTTTATTTTCAAGGGCTACATGAAAGTTTTCTAAGAGACAGGACGAAAATTTTCTGGAATAATGGATGAATGAAAATTGAACCAAAGAGTAATTTTGGTGATTTTGCGCTAAGCTCAATCGGCTAAGTAAAATGGCTTAGTTTAGCTTTAGAGCGCCACCTTACTCTGAGTGTGCTTACAATTATGAGGATATAAAATGACAGTCAATCGCGAATTATTTGATCAAGTAATGGTTCCTAACTATGCACCATCAAGTGTTATTCCAGTTCGAGGCGAAGGCTCTCGCGTATGGGACCAAGAAGGTCGCGAATTTATCGATTTTGCTGGTGGTATTGCTGTTAACTGTCTTGGCCATTGTCACCCAGCTCTTGTAAGTGCATTAAAAGAGCAAGGCGAAAAAATTTGGCACTTATCAAATGTAATGACTAATGAGCCAGCGCTTCGCTTAGCTAAAAAGCTAACTGACGCAACGTTCGCTGAAAAAGTATATTTTGCTAACTCTGGTGCAGAAGCTAACGAAGCGGCACTTAAACTTGCACGCCGTTTTGCACTTGATAACTTTGGTGAGCAAAAGTCACAAATTATCTCATTCAACAAAGGTTTCCACGGCCGTACCTTCTTCACAGTAACAGTAGGCGGTCAAGCTGCATACTCTGATGGTTTTGGTCCTAAACCTGGTGATATCGTTCACTGTGACTACAACGATTTAGCTGCATTTGAAGCGCTTATCTCAGACAGCACATGTGCAGTAATGATGGAGCCTCTGCAAGGTGAAGGCGGTATCATTTCTCCAACTGCTGAGTTTGTTGAAGGTGTTCGTGAGTTATGTACTAAGCATAATGCACTACTAATCTTTGATGAAGTACAAACAGGTGTTGGCCGTACGGGTGAGCTTTATGCTTATCAAGGTTTAAATGTAACTCCTGATATCTTAACGACTGCAAAAGCGTTAGGTGGTGGTTTCCCTATCGGTGCAATGATCACCACAACTGATATTGCTAAGCACTTAAAAGTAGGTACTCATGGTTCTACTTACGGTGGTAACCCTCTTGCGTGTGCAGTAGCAGAAGCTGCATTCGACACAGTAAATACTCCTGACGTACTTAACGGTGTTAAAGAAAAGTCAGCGTTATTCCGCGAGTTATTAACTGCGATTAACGAAAAGTACAATGTATTCACTGAAATCCGTGGCGAAGGTCTATTAATTGGTGCTGTAGTAACAGAGCAATTCAAAGGTCGTGCAAAAGAGTTTTTAGTGGCTGGTACAGCAGAAGGCGTTATGTCTTTAGTTGCTGGCGCTGATGTTGTTCGTTTCACTCCGTCACTTGTAATTCCAGAAGCTGATATCCGCGAAGGTATGGCTCGTTTCGAAAAAGCAGTTGCAAAAGTCGTTAACGGCTAAACGAAACTGTCATTTCAGGGCAAGTTAAGCTTGCCCACATTTCTTAATTTACCGTTATTTATAAGGGAGCAAGCGGACTTATGATGATCCTTCGCCCAATCCAGCAAAGCGATTACCAAGCGTTAGTAAAGATTGCTGTTGAGTCAGGCCATGGCTTTACGTCTTTGCCTAATAATGAAGAGTTATTACAAAAGAAAATTGATCATTCTGTCAGCTCATTTGCAAAAGCAGCACAGCAGCCAGGTGATGAAGGTTACTTGTTTGTTCTTGAAGATAGCGAAACGGGTGAAGTTGTAGGGACTTCGGGTATTGAAGCCGCTGTTGGTTTAGATGATGCTTTTTATCATTATCATTTAAGCAAAGTAATTCATTCTTCTCGTACGCTAGACGTGTATAAAGCCGTTGATATTTTAACTCTGTGTAATGATTACACCGGTGCAACTGAGCTATGTACATTATTCTTAAAAGATGGCTACCGTAAAAATAATAACGGTAAATTGCTTTCAAAAGCGCGTTTTATGTTTATTAATCAACATAGAGAACGTTTTGCTGACACCGTCATTGCTGAAATGCGTGGTGTGTCTGACGAAAGCGGCGAAAGCCCATTCTGGCAATGGCTAGAAGAGCACTTTTTCTCAATGGACTTTCCAACGGCAGATTACTTAACGGGTATTGGCCAGAAAGTATTTATTGCTGAGTTAATGCCTAAATACCCAATTTACGTCAACTTACTGAGCAAAGATGCACAAGCTGTGATTGGTCAAGTACATGACAACACACGCCCTGCGATTGAACTATTAAAGAGCGAAGGTTTCACCTTTAATGGTTATGTAGACATTTTTGATGCAGGTCCAACTGTTGAAGCAAAAGTAGATAACATTGCTACAGTCAGAAATGCCCACACAGTTAAAGTTGAAATTGGTGAAAGCCAAGGCGACACCACGGTATTGTTAGCAAATGATAAAATTGCTGATTTTAGAGCAACCGTGACTCAAGTTAGCCTATCATGCGATGCCGATAGCATCGTAATCTCAAGTGAACTAGCAAAAGCACTTCACTTAGAAGCGGGTGATTCAGTATCACTTGCAGAACTATAGAATTCAGGAGACATATTAATGACTCATGCAGCGCAATTTATTAATGGTCAATGGCAAGCAGGCCTTGGTCATACTTTTCAATCTGTAAACCCAGCAAATAACGATGTAATCTGGCAAGCAAACACTGCCACTGCTGAACAAGTAGACGGCGCAGTCGCTGCTGCACGTGAAGCGTTTTACAGCTGGGCTGATAAAACATTTGCAGAGCGTTTAGCGATTGTAAAAACATTCGCAGAAACGCTTAAAGAGCACAGCGAAGAATTAGCGATTGCTATCGCACAAGAAACAGGTAAACCACTTTGGGAAACACGCACTGAAGCAGGTGCGATGGTGGGTAAAATTGCTATCTCTGAAAAAGCATTTTTAGAGCGTACAGGCGATGTTGAAAACCCAATGCCACAAGGTCGTGCGATGATCCGCCACAAGCCTCATGGTGTTGTAGCGGTGTTTGGCCCTTATAACTTCCCTGGTCACTTACCAAATGGTCACATTGTACCTGCATTATTAGCAGGTAATACCGTGGTATTTAAACCGTCTGAGCTAACGCCAGCAGTTGCTGAGTTAACGTTAAAGTTATGGCAAAAGGCGGGTCTCCCTGCAGGTGTAATCAACCTTGTGCAAGGTGAAGTAGAAACGGGTAAAGCGCTTGCATCTCATAAAGGGATCGACGGTTTATTCTTTACTGGCTCTTCGCGCACTGGTCATATTTTACATGAACAGTTTGCTGGTCAGCCGGGTAAAATCTTAGCCTTAGAAATGGGTGGTAATAACCCGCTTATCGTTACTGATGTTGCTGATACTAAAGCGGCTATTCACGATATTATTCAATCAGCGTTTATCTCTACAGGTCAACGTTGTACGTGTGCGCGCAAGTTATTCTTACCTGTAGGCGAGCAAGGCGATGCCATCTTAGCGGGTCTTATTAAAGCAACTAAAGCTATTAAAGTCGGTGACTACGACGCAGAAGAGCAACCTTTCATTGGGTCAATGATTTCTTCAGTAGCAGCAGCTGGTATGGTCACAGCACAACAGCAACTTGTTGAGCTTGGCGCTGAAGTGTTAGTTGAGCTAACGCACAAAGAAAATACCGGCTTTGTAACACCGGGTATTTTAGAGTGTACAAATGTCGCTAACTTCCCAGACGAAGAGCACTTTGGACCACTTCTTAAAGTATTCCGCTTCACTGATTTTGATGCCGCTATTGATAAAGCGAATGACACAAGCTTTGGTTTATCAGCTGGTTTATTAAGCGACAGCGCAGCAGATTACGACCATTTCTTACGTCGTATTCGCGCAGGTATCGTAAACTGGAACCGTCCTATCACAGGTGCATCAAGTGCAGCACCATTTGGTGGTATTGGTGCATCAGGTAACCACAGAGCAAGCGCATATTATGCTGCTGACTATTGTGCATACCCAGTCGCTTCGGTTGAGCTTGAAAAAGTAGCAATGCCAGCGACATTAAGCCCAGGCTTAAAAATCGATTAATAATCGTAAATCATTATAAAAAGCAGCTTCGGCTGCTTTTTTTGTATGAGATGCTTGGCAAAGGTAGCAATTAAAAGCGCTTTCTGCTTAAATCTAAAGAGATAGTTTTTTATTAGGTGTGCAGTCGTATGGTTTTAGATAGGCAAGGGTACGATGATCTTGTCATGTATCTCACTCAAAATTTAGCGCTTTTTGAGAAGCCGGGTCAAATTAAACCAGGAGCTCCAACAGTGTTAGAGCTTATTGAAGACGTGATAGCAGAAAATGTCATGTTACTTTGCGAGCAACACACAGAGCTTAATACTGAACAACGCAGCCAAATTGTTCGCGAAGTCGACGGTATCGTATATGACTTACAAGAAGTGCTAAGCAGCGTTACAAATCACACAGTAACCGTTGAACAACACGCGTTTATTGATGAGTTTGCTGGATTAGTAAAAAACTTATTCGATAGTGCTGTTGTCGAAAGTGCCTAACTTATAAAGCACAACACAATTTCTAGTCTTTAAGCGAGCAGCTCAAAGTTAGCAACTCGCTTTCCTTTAAAGCTCACCTCTTATCCCTTGCATCTGTGTGTGACTTGCTTACAATCAAGCAAAATAACTTTAAGAGATAAAGCACATGCAAGCGAATGTAAAATGGGTAGAAGGCGATACGTTTATTGGCCTTTCAAATTCAGGTCACAATGTAGTTTTTGATGCAGGTAGCGATAGCGCTGCGCCAAGCCCAATGGAAATGGTTTTAATGTCAGCGGGCTGTTGTTCATCTGTTGATGTTGTTAGTATTTTAAAAAAAGCAAAACAGTCATTTTCTGATGTGCAAGTTAAGCTATCTGCAGAGCGTGCTGAGTCAGCACCTCGCGTGTTTACCAAGATTAATCTACACTTTGTGGTTACCGGTGATAATGTATCTGAAAAGCACCTTGCAAGAGCGGTACAATTATCTGCTGAAAAGTATTGTTCTGTAGCCTTAATGCTTGATAAGACAGTAGAAATTACGCATAGTCATGAAGTTGTGCAAGAACAGGTAAAATAACGCTTTTTCCGAGCAGGAAATTCGTATAAAATCCGCGAACTTTTATTTCTGCTGGTGCAGGTTTCACTCGTTTTAAGGTTGGTTTAGCATGAATAAACCCTTCGATAAAATTAAGCTTCATGGCTTTAATAACTTAACTAAGAGCTTAAGTTTTAGTATTTACGATATTTGTTACGCAAAGACGGAACAACAGCGTAAAGAATATATTGAATATATCGACGAACAGTACAGTGCTGATCGCCTTACCGATATTTTAGGTGAAGTTGTGGATATTATTGGCGCAAACATTCTAAATGTTTCTCGCCAAGATTATGACCCGCAAGGCGCCAGCGTAACAATCTTGATCTCTGAAGAGCCAATTGAGCAACAAACAACGTATGACGTTGATGAAGCGCCGGGTCCTCTTCCTGAAACAGTGGTAGCGCACTTAGACAAGAGCCACATCTGTGTTCACACATACCCAGAAGCACACCCTGATGATGGTATTTGTACGTTCCGTGCTGATATCGAAGTATCAACGTGTGGCATTATTTCGCCATTAAAAGCGTTAAACTTCTTAATTCACAGCCTTGAGTCTGATGTTGTAACAATTGACTACCGCGTACGTGGTTTTACTCGTGACGTAGATGGTGTAAAACACTATATCGATCACGCGATTAACTCAATTCAGAACTATATGACTGAAGATACCAAAGAAGCGTACCAAATGATGGACGTGAACGTGTATCAAGAGAACTTGTTCCACACTAAGATGATGTTAAAAGAAACTGACTTGAATACTTACCTATTCGGTGTTTCTACAGCAGATCTTTCGGAAGAAGAAGAAGAAGCCATCTACTCTAAGCTGACCCGCGAGATGCAAGAAATCTTCTACGGTCGCAACTTACCAGACACTGAGTAAGTCACTATAGCTTTAAAGAGACGGCGCGTAATGTAAGTTACGCGCCGTTTTTTATGCCTCATTGACTGCACTCATCTGTACTTATATGCTGATTAAAAGGCCAATTTAAGGATAGATATGTCAGTTGTTCTCTCGCAGTCAGTATTTTTAGCAGAGCAAGTTCGTGACCATGAAGGACCCGCAGCTAAGCGCTCTGGCGTAACCTTGTATGAGCTTATGGAGCGAGCAGGGCTGGCGACTTATCAGCAAGCTATCAGCTATTTTCCTAAAGCAGGTACATTCGTAGTGTTAGCGGGCGTTGGTAACAATGCCGGTGATGGTTATGTTGTTGCTCGCTTAGCTAAACAAGCGGGCAAACAGGTTACGGTTATTGCAGCAATATCTGATAAACCGCTCAAAGGCGATGCGCTCAGTGCTCAGCAAGCTTGGCTTGACGCCGGAGGGGAAATAACCGCTGATACCAGTGCTATTGAGCGAGCAGATCTCATTATTGATGGCCTGCTTGGTACTGGCATCCAAAGCAAAGTGCGCGAGCCTTTTTCACAGCTGATTAAAACTGCCAACGAGAGCCAAGTGCCGATAGTTGCTATTGACCTACCCTCAGGCATACATGCCGACACAGGTGTGGTACAAGGAGTTGCAATAAAAGCCGCGCTTACTGTGACTTTTGTGGGGATTAAACAAGGCTTAGTGACAGGGCAAGGTAGAGCGCATGCAGGGACATTAGAGTTTAATGATTTAGGTATTGAAGATGCCTTTTTAAAACAGACATCACCCACGGCTGAGCTTATCAATTATCAGAGCCAAGCTAGGCTTCCTGAGCGCGATAACAATAGCCATAAAACCAGCCATGGTAAATTGCTGTGTGTTGGTGGTAATGCCGGCACTGCCGGCGCTATTCGTTTAACTGCAGAGGCAGCGCTTCGCACCGGTGCGGGTATGGTCAAAGTGTATACCCATAGTAGCTCTATTCTACCAGTAAGTATTGGCCGGCCAGAATTAATGGTGACAGATACAAATCTGATTAGCGCTCTTGAGTGGGCAACCTGTATTGCTATGGGCCCAGGGCTTGGGCAAGACACTTGGTCGGAAACAACCTTTGAAGCAGTAATGCAGTATTGCTTTACTAATAATAAGCCTCTGGTTATTGATGCTGATGCACTTAATTTAATGGCTCAGCATGCTTCGTCATTTCCATTAGCTAATACCGTTATCACACCACACCCAGGTGAGGCAGCAGGGTTACTTAATTGTCGCGCTAGCGATATTGAAGAAAATCGCTTTCATGCAGTAAAGCAGCTTGCACGTAGCTATACTACTACTTGTGTACTCAAAGGTGCTGGAAGCTTAATTGCTGATAATAACCAAACATGGGTGTGTACAGATGGAAATCCTGCACTTGCGGTTGGCGGCAGTGGCGATGTATTAACAGGTATCATAGCGGCATTGATCGCACAGGGGCTTACTCCTCAGCAAGCAGCTTGCTTAGGCGTAACCTTACATGCAAAAGCTGGTGATATTGCCGCAGAGCGTGAGGGCGAAAGAGGTATGTTACCGAGTGATTTGTTTGCGATAGTGAGGGAGTTGATTAACTGAGCCGTCAGCCGTCAGCCGTCAGCCGTCAGCCGTCAGTTTCTGATAGCTGACAGCTTAAAACTGATAGCTAAAAGAAAACCCAGCCGGAGCTGGGTTTTTTAAGCAAAGTGCTTGGGAGGGATAATTACATCATGCCGCCCATACCACCCATGCCGCCCATGCCGCCCATATCTGGAGCAGCTGGTACATCTTCTTTCGGGATTTCAGCAACCATAGCTTCAGTTGTGATCATAAGACCTGCGATTGAAGCTGCGTACTGTAGTGCCGAACGCGTTACTTTAGTTGGGTCTAAGATACCCATTTCGATCATGTCGTTGTACTCGCCTGATGCTGCGTTGTAACCGTAGTTACCTTCACCGCCTTTTACTGAGTTAACAACAACAGATGCTTCGTCACCTGCGTTAGTTACGATTTGACGAAGTGGTGCTTCCATCGCACGTAGTGCAACTTTGATACCGTGGCTTTGGTCTTCGTTGTCGCCAGCAAGTTCAACAAGTTTGCTTGCTACGCGAACTAGTGCAACACCACCACCTGGTACAACACCTTCTTCAACCGCTGCGCGAGTTGCGTGTAGTGCATCTTCAACGCGGTCTTTTTTCTCTTTCATTTCGATTTCAGTTGCTGCGCCAACTTTGATTACTGCAACACCGCCAGCTAGTTTAGCCATACGCTCTTGTAGTTTCTCTTTATCGTAGTCAGACGTCGCTTCTTCGATTTGTGCTTTGATTTGTGCAACACGACCATTGATGCCGTCTTCTTCGCCTGCACCGTCGATGATTGTTGTATCATCTTTAGTGATCACAACGCGCTTCGCTGTACCTAGGTCTTCGATTGTCGCTTTCTCTAGCTCTAAACCGATTTCTTCAGAAATAACAGTACCACCTGTTAATACTGCGATGTCTTGTAGCATTGCTTTACGACGGTCGCCGAAACCAGGTGCTTTAACCGCAGATACTTTAACGATGCCGCGCATGTTGTTCACAACAAGAGTTGCAAGTGCTTCACCTTCAAGGTCTTCAGCAATGATAAGTAGTGGCTTGCTAGCTTTTGCAACAGCTTCTAATGTAGGTAGTAGCTCACGGATGTTAGATACTTTTTTATCTACAAGTAGAATGAATGGGTTGTCTAGCTCTACAGCGCCTTTTTCAGCGTTGTTGATGAAATATGGAGAAAGGTAACCGCGGTCAAACTGCATACCTTCAACGACGTCTAGTTCGTTTTCTAACGACTGACCTTCTTCAACAGTGATAACGCCTGAATCACGGCCTACTTTTTCCATTGCTTCAGCAATGATGTCACCGATTTCTTTATCAGAGTTAGCAGAAATAGTACCTACTTGTGCAATTGCTTTAGTGTCTGCACATGGAACAGAAAGTGCTTTAAGCTCTTCAACTGCTGCAGTAACTGCTTTGTCGATACCGCGCTTAAGGTCCATTGGGTTCATACCCGCTGCAACTGCTTTTAAGCCTTCGTTTACGATAGCTTGTGCTAATACTGTTGCAGTTGTTGTACCGTCACCTGCAGCGTCATTCGCTTTCGACGCTACTTCTTTAACCATTTGTGCGCCCATGTTTTCGAACTTGTCTTCAAGCTCGATTTCTTTTGCTACAGATACACCATCTTTAGTGATCACTGGAGCGCCGAATGATTTGTCTAATACAACGTTACGGCCTTTAGGACCTAAAGTTACTTTTACTGCGTTTGCTAAAATGTTTACGCCAGTTAGCATTTTGCCACGTGCGTCACCTGCAAAAAGTACTTCTTTTGCTGCCATGATTAAATTCCTCTTAAATTCTGTAAACGGGTTGCTAAACGAAAAGTAGGATTAGCCTACAATGCCTAGAATGTTATCTTCACGCATGATCAGGTACTCTTGACCTTCGATCTTTTCAGCTTTTTCAACATAAGAGCCGAACAGCACAGTGTCACCGGCTTTAACTTCTAATGCTCTTACTTCACCGTTGTCTAAAACACGGCCATTACCAACAGCGATAACTTCTCCGCGAGTTGATTTTTCAGCTGCAGAGCCAGTTAATACAATACCGCCAGCAGACTTAGTTTCTTCTTCTAGACGCTTAACGATGACGCGATCATGTAAAGGACGAATGTTCATTTATTTAGTTCTCCTAACAGTTTCTGAACAGTACAGAAAAAATCTTGTGTTATTGCAGGGGAGTGCTAAGCCACCCGTTGCGTTTCATTGCATTCATTAATGGGGGTGGCTTAAAAAAATCCAAGTACAAAAATTAAAAAATTTTAATCTTTTCGCTCAAATTCACCATCGATAGTTGTCGGTTGATGGTTTGGCTCTTCATGAGTGGTTGTTTTACTATGATATTGGAAGTGTGCAGAGCCTTGATTTGCCTGCGAACTCATACGCACAGTTGCTTGACTAGCAAGACCTGCAGCCAGTTTGTTGCGGATTGCTGGCGTGAGTAGTAAAAAGCCAAAAAAGTCAGTCATGATGCCTGGTGTCATTAATAAAACACCGGCGATAATGACACATAATCCAGTAAATAATTCTTTTGCAGGCATTTGCCCTTGTGCCATTTGTAATTGCACGTTTTGAATCGCGCCCATACCTTGCTGCTTCACTAATTTCGCACCGACAATCGCGGTCACAATTACAAGCGCTATGGTGGCAAAGCCGCCGATCACTTCACTCACTTGGATGAGTAACGCGATCTCCACAATCGGCACTAAAATAAATAACAAAAACAAAAATCTAAACATAACGCTCTCTAAAAAATGTCATTCTCTTTCGAGTCAGTGAAATATAAATTGGGGTGAGCAGGTCATTTTTCAAGACGGAACCTAGGATCACCTTGCTCGCTACACATTATAGTTACTATCGGCTACTATGGTGCGACTCACGTAATCAAATAAAGGTTCCTTATGACTACGCATTTTCGACTTATTTTTACGACTTGTGCAAATGAGGCTGAAGCCCGCCAGTTGGCACAACATCTAGTTAAAGAAAAGCTAGCTGCTTGTGTGAATATTTTGCCTACTATTGAATCTATTTACATGTGGGAAGGCGAGGTTACTCAAGCTATTGAGAGTAAGTTACTGATCAAAACTAAGTCAGAAAAAATGAATGAGGTGATCCAAACTATCAAGAAATTGCATAGTTATGAGGTGCCTGAAATTCAGGTCGTTGATGTGGCTACAGGCAATTTAGCCTATTTTAATTGGATGGATGAGGTACTTAATTAATGCGATCGTTCCTTTTATTACTTTGTGCATTGTGGCTTATGCCAGCAAGCGCGAGTAATAACAATTTACTTGGAAATCTACTACAACCTGCGGAGCAAACATTTCTCCCAGTTGATCAGGCTTTTGTTTTCGATTTTGACCAGCAAGGCAAAACGTTATTTATTGGCTGGGATATTGCGCCTGATTATTACCTTTATAAAAAGAAAGTCGAAATTATTGCCAAAGGCGCAGATATTGAAATTCCTGATCTTGGCAAGGGCGTGATTATTGAGGATGAATTTTTTGGTAAGACCGAGGTATTCTTTGATTCGTTAAGTGTGGTTTCTAAGCTCAGTAACGTCACAGAAGGTGCGGTTGTTAAAGTGCGTTTTCAAGGCTGTGCCGAGGCGGGGTTATGTTATCCGCCAGAAGTTAGAACCATTCCTTTATCTGTGATTGCAGGTGAGCAAGTATCACAGGCTGCAGATGCGGGGAACGCATTA
Source organism: Pseudoalteromonas sp. P1-26 (assembly GCF_001401795.1). Lineage (NCBI taxonomy): Bacteria > Pseudomonadati > Pseudomonadota > Gammaproteobacteria > Alteromonadales > Pseudoalteromonadaceae > Pseudoalteromonas > Pseudoalteromonas sp. P1-26. Next base: position 65,751 of record NZ_LKDX01000005.1, read on the forward strand.
GCGGCATTAACACAAGCAGCCGATACTAATGAAGCGTCATCAGCCCCTTCTCAAGAAGTTTCAAAACCAGCTGGTGAGCAGTCGTATACCGATAAGCTGGCATCGCAAGGTTTACTAACTAACCTAGTAATCTTCTTTTTAGTTGGTGTTGGTCTTGCCTTTACGCCATGCGTATTCCCAATGTTTCCGATTTTGTCGAGCCTTATAGCGGGTCAGCAGAATTTATCGACTAAAAAAGCGTTCTCGCTGTCGTTTGTATATGTACAAGGTATGGCCGTTACTTACGCAGCACTGGGCTTAGTGGTTGCATCATTAGGTGGGCAAGTACAAGGGTATTTACAGCATCCTACTGTACTAATTAGCTTTAGTATCTTATTTGTATTACTGGCAATGTCGATGTTTGGCTGGTACGAAATCAAATTACCTAGCGGCATGATGAATAAACTCACACAGGTTAGTAACCAGCAAAAAGGCGGCAACTATGTTGGCGTATTTATGATGGGTGTACTGTCTGGTTTGATTGCCTCACCGTGTACAACAGCACCATTGTCTGCTGCTTTACTTTATGTGGCGCAAAGTGGTGACTATCTTGTCGGTGGTTTAACACTTTATGTGCTCAGTTTAGGCATGGGCTTACCGTTATTATTACTGGGGACTTCTGGCGGTAAATTACTACCAAAAGCCGGTGGTTGGATGGAGCAAGTGAAAACCCTATTTGGTTTCATTATGCTAGTTGTACCACTTATTCTGCTTGAGCGTATTGTTGATATTGAAATCATTTGGTTAATGGCGGGTTTATTAGCTCTTGCTACAGCACTTTATTTACACCATTGGCAAAGTGGTCAATCACAAGGCAAGCTAAAAACAGCATTGTGGTTTGCAGCAACCTTATTGGTTGTGACTGGGGCGAGTTTAACGAAAAATTATTTTTGGCCTAGTAAAGCCGTGGTTGCTGAAGCTGCTGTAAAAACACATGGTTTTAGACAAGTTGCTAATCTAAGTGAATTAAAAGAAGAAATTGCACAGGCAAGTAGCGAGGGGCGCTTAGTAATGGTCGACTTATATGCCGACTGGTGCGTTGCCTGTAAAGAGTTTGAGCATTACACGTTTCCTGACGCTAAAGTGCAAGAGCAATTTGCTCACTTTGAATTAATTCAAATCGATTTAACTGAAAGCGATGCAAAAACCATAGAGCTAATGGAAGAATACACGGTATTTGGGTTGCCGAGCATTTTGTTCTTCGATAGCCAAGGTAATGAGCTTTTAGAGCAACGCGTAACAGGCTTTTTAAATGCCAAAGACTTTGCAGAACATTTAGCAAAAGTTCGAAATAGCGCTAAATAAACGCAAACGTGCAAGAAAATAGCAAAACGCCACTCATCTGAGTGGCGTTTTTGTATCTGCATCGTAAAAAATACTTATTTTAAGTGAAAAATAGCAAATTCACTCAGTGAAGCTCAATTAATCAACAGGAAAACGCTTAGAATGACCCTGTTGTGTGCCTTGCTATGCTTGACTTTGCCACGAATAGGGAGTGATTAGACCAGTATTTTGCTGCTATTTACGTCGAAATATCTATAATAGGTGGTTAACGTGAGAAATAGTTGCTATTTTACATCAGCACGCTTAGGTTAAGCGTGGGTTTATGATGAACATGGTTAAACTGCTTACTTATAGGATATATCGCGTATTATGGCTGCAAAATTCAAACTTTTAGTTCTAAATGGGCCAAATTTAAACATGCTTGGCAAGCGTGAACCAGAAAAGTACGGCACTCAATCTCTTGATGAGATTATAGCTGAACTTAGTCAGGTTGCTGCCGGTCTCAATGTTGATTTAACGCATTTCCAAAGTAACAGTGAAGCTGCATTAATAGAACGCATTCACGATGCATGGCAAGCGGTTGATGCAATTATTATCAACCCTGCTGCATTTACGCATACAAGCGTAGCCTTACGGGATGCATTACTTAGTGTAAACATTCCCTTTTACGAGGTGCATTTAAGTAATGTGCATGCTCGAGAAGCATTCCGTCATCATTCGTATTTTTCGGATGTGGCACAAGGCGTCATTATTGGATTAGGAGCAATGGGTTATAAGGTGGCACTTGAAGCTGCTGTTAGCCGGTTGCAAAACACACATTAATTTTTAAATAACTAACAGGCGGGTCGTTCAATGGATATTCGCAAGATCAAAAAACTTATCGAATTAGTAGAAGAATCTGGTATTGCTGAATTAGAAATCACTGAAGGTGAAGAGTCAGTACGCATCAATCGTAACAATATGTCAGCAGCTCCTGCAATGCAGTATGCACCACAACAGTTTGCAGCACCTGCGCCAGCAGCGGCACCAGCTCCAGTAGCAGAGGCTCCAGCAGCAGAAGCGGCTGCTCCAGCTGCACCGACTGGTCACCAAGTTAAATCTCCTATGGTTGGTTCATTCTACTCAGCGGCTTCTCCAGAAGCAGCGCCATACGTAGAAGTAGGTTCTAAAGTAAATGTTGGCGATACGTTATGTATCGTTGAAGCAATGAAGATGATGAACCAAATCGAATCTGATAAAGCAGGCACAGTAAAAGCTATCTTAGTTGAAAATGGCGAGCCAGTAGAATTCGATCAACCTTTATTCATCATTGAATAATAGCGCAACAAAAGGCCAACTCTATGTTAGATAAAGTAGTCATTGCAAACCGAGGTGAAATTGCACTTCGCGTACTGCGCGCCTGCAAAGAGCTTGGGATCAAAACTGTTGCTGTGCATTCAACGGCAGACCGTGATCTTAAGCACGTGTTACTGGCAGACGAAACAATTTGTATTGGTAAACCAGCAGCCACTGAAAGTTACTTAGATATTCCGCGCATTATTGCAGCGGCAGAAGTAACAGACGCAGTTGCTATCCACCCAGGTTATGGTTTCCTTTCTGAAAATGCAGACTTTGCTGATCAAGTTGAGCAAAGCGGCTTTGTATTTATCGGTCCTAAAGGCGACACAATTCGTTTAATGGGTGACAAAGTTTCTGCAATCGAAGCGATGCGTAAAGCCGGTGTACCTTGTGTACCAGGTTCTGATGGCCCATTAACGGCAGACAGTGAGCGCAACATTCAAATCGCTAAGCGTATTGGTTACCCTGTAATCATTAAAGCAGCAGGCGGCGGCGGTGGTCGTGGTATGCGTGTTGTTCGCAGCGAAAAAGAACTGATTGATTCAATCGCTCTTACTCAGCAAGAAGCAAAGCAGTTCTTCGGTAATGGTATGGTTTACATGGAAAAATTCCTTGAAAACCCACGTCACATCGAAGTTCAAGTACTTGCTGATGGCCAAGGCAATGCAGTTCACTTAGGTGAGCGTGATTGTTCAATGCAACGTCGTCACCAAAAAGTTGTTGAAGAAGCGCCAGCGCCAGGTATCACAGCTGAAATGCGTAAGTTCATCGGTGACCGTTGTACTCGTGCATGTATCGAAATCGGTTATCGCGGTGCAGGTACGTTCGAATTCTTATACGAAAACGGCGAGTTCTATTTCATCGAAATGAATACCCGTATTCAGGTTGAGCACCCTGTAACAGAAATGGTTACTGGCGTTGACTTAATCAAAGAACAGCTAAAAATTGCAGCGGGTCAACCATTATCATTCACACAAGAAGATGTGGTTATTCGTGGTCATGCAATTGAGTGCCGTATTAATGCGGAAGACCCAGACACCTTTATTCCATCACCAGGTAAAATCACGCGATTCCACCCTGCTGGTGGTTTAGGTATTCGTTGGGACAGCCACATCTACGCAGATTACACAGTACCACCTCATTACGATTCAATGATTGGTAAGCTGATCTGTTACGGTGAAAACCGTGATGTAGCTATTGCTCGTTCACGCAATGCGTTAAACGAATTAGTGATCGATGGCATCAAGACCAACACACCACTGCACAAGAAAATCTTGGCAGATGAAAACTTCCAAAACGGTGGTACAAACATCCACTACCTTGAGAAGAAACTAGGTCTGTAAACAAAATTCTGTTTAAGCTAAAAAGCCGGCAACTTTGCCGGCTTTTTTTTGTCAAACTAGGCATAAGAGCGGCTCTCGCCTTACAAAATTATTCTGGTATGATTAACAAAGTAATGTGTTTTTAGTTTTTCATGAGGTAATAATGACCGACAGTGTTGGTTTTCCACTCGCTGATGAAGCAGCAACGGTTAATATGGGTAAGCAACTTGCAACCTTGATGGAGCAAGGGGCAGTCATCTATTTACATGGTGATTTAGGTGCCGGTAAAACGACATTAACCCGTGGTATCGTGCAAGGTTTCGGTCATCAAGGTAAGGTTAAGAGTCCAACTTATACACTGGTTGAGCCTTACCAATTAGCTAAAGCTGATGTCTATCACTTTGATTTATATCGCTTAGGTGACCCTGAAGAACTTGAATATATGGGAATTCGTGACTATTTTTCACCACAGGCTATTTGTGTTGTGGAATGGCCAGAAAAAGGCGGCGAATTTATTCCAACACCGGATCTTGATATCACCCTACGCTATGAAGGCGAGGCGCGTGCCATTGCAATTAACAGCTTAACCGAACGTGGTCAGGCAATTGTTCAGCAACTTAAGAGCGCGCAAGAATAAACATATAAAAATAAAGGTGTATTAGTAAAAATGGGTCGTTGTACGTTTAAACTATTAACTACTTTGATGTTATTGGTTGTGAGCCAGATTGCGCTTGCACAAAATACTATTAATAGCGTACGTGTGTGGCCTTCACCTGACAGCACTCGTGTGGTCTTTGATTTAAACGATAAACCTGATTTCAGCTATTTCATGCTGAAAAATCCAGCTCGTTTAGTGATTGACTTAAAAAATACCGACAAACTAGATAGCTTGCCTGCTATTCCTAAAAAGCATCAGATTGTTTCAAAGCTGCGTTACTCAAAACCTAAAGACAGCAAAAGTGTGCGCTTTGTTTTCGAGCTAGCCCGTGCTAGTAAACCCGTTGTGTTTGCTTTACTACCTACCGACCCATACAAGCATCGTTTAGTAGTTGACCTTGTTGATAAAACACCGAAGGCAGAGCCTGTTGCTTCGACCAATACCAGTGTGAAAAAACGCGAACTCAATCAAGAGCGCGATATTGTTATTGCCATTGACGCAGGTCATGGTGGTGAAGACCCTGGTTCAATCGGTCCATCAGGGACTTATGAAAAAGACATTACGCTACAAATAGCGAAGCGTTTAGAGCGAATGATAGATGCTGAAAAAGGCATGATTTCGCGTATGGTGCGCCGCAGTGACTACTTTGTAAATCTAAACACCCGTACTAGCATTGCCCGTAAGAAAAAAGCTGACTTCTTTGTGTCGATTCATGCGGATGCCTTTACTAGCCCGCAGCCAAACGGTGCCTCAGTGTGGGTGCTATCACTACGCCGTGCAAATTCAGAAATTGGTAAATGGATTGAGGATAAAGAGAAACACTCAGAGCTTTTAGGTGGTGCAGCTGGGGTATTAAAAGATACCGCAAGCGAAAAATATTTAGCGCAAGCACTGCTAGATATGTCGATGGATCACTCGATGAAAACAGGCTTTAGTGTCGCAGAAGAAGTGGTTAGCGAATTACGAAAAGTGGCTAAAATGCATAAGAAACGCCCACAAGCGGCGAGCCTTGCAGTATTAAAGTCACCTGATATTCCGTCTATTTTGGTTGAAACAGGGTTTATCTCGAATCCACGCGAAGAGCGAATGCTAAAAACGGCGCAGCATCAGGAGCGCTTAGCAAAAGCAATTTTCACCTCGATTAAAAATTACTATATGCAAAACCCGCCAGATGACTCGCTATTCGCTAAGTTAAAGTCGCAGTTTCCGACTAAACACAAAGTTCGCCCTGGTGAGTCGTTAAGTATTTTAGCAAGCAGATATAACACCTCTGTGAGTAAGCTAAAAACGGCCAACAACTTAAAATCAAATACCTTATTTATTGGTCAAGAGCTTGATATTCCTCAAAGCTAGTCAATTTTCGTGTTAGGAACACTATGAGTATAGAAATACTACCCGCGCGATTGGCTAACCAAATTGCTGCGGGTGAAGTGGTTGAACGCCCTGCATCCGTTGTTAAAGAGTTGGTAGAAAACAGTTTAGATGCTGGCGCAACGCGCATTCAAATAGATATTGAGCGTGGTGGTCATAAGCTTATTCGCATTCGCGATAATGGCTCTGGCATTAATAAAGATGAGCTAACATTAGCCTTGTCGCGCCATGCCACGAGTAAGCTTAAGTCACTCGATGACCTTGAGAACATCTGTTCATTGGGTTTTCGTGGTGAAGCGTTAGCATCAATTAGTTCCGTGTCGCGGTTAACCTTAAGCTCAAAACCAAAGCAGCAAGAGGCTGCATGGCAAGCGTTTGCTGAAGGTCGCGATATGGCGGTGCAGATTAAGCCAACCGCACACCCTGATGGCACCACCATTGAGGTGAAAGACTTATTCTTTAATACCCCTGCGCGCCGTAAATTTCTTCGCACCGAGAAAACCGAGTTTTCACATATTGATGAGCTCATAAAGCGTATTGCGCTGAGTCGTTTTGATGTCTCTATCACCCTGACTCATAATGGCAAAGTTGTGCGCCAATACCGTGCTAAACCAAACCCTGAGCAAGCAATAGCGCGTGTCGCTCAAGTTGCTGGCAAAGCATTTAGTGAGCAGGGGCTGCATATTCAATCAGGTGAAGCTGGTTTGATGCTGCGCGGTTGGGTATTACCCGTGGGCTCAACTAATAGCACGCAATATACCTATGTGAATAATCGCATGATGCGCGATAAACTTATTTTGCATGCAATCCGTCAAGCCTTTGAAGAAGTCGCAGGTTCAGAAGAGCTGCCCGGTTTTGTCATTTATATTGATATTGACCCACGTCAGGTCGATGTAAACGTGCACCCAGCAAAACATGAAGTGCGTTTTCATCAAGGCCGTTTAGTGCATGACTTTATCCTGCAGGCAATAAAACAAGTGGTGGTGCCGCTTCAGCACGAAGCTGGTTTTACAGAGCATAATGACACTGCTTTTCAGCATGCTCCGTTTGATGAGGCGCACTCAAGCAGCACACAGCCAAGTTTTACTCAATCAGCGCCAACAGAGCAGTATGATTACCCTAAATCTGAATTACAGCCGACACGTTCAGCGAGTTATTCTGGGGCAACTGGAGCAGGTCGCTCTGGCGGTGGTTTTAGTAGTGACAGCCAAGGTCGCAGTAAAACATCGCACCAAGATGTCAATGCATTTTATCAAGGGATCAGCGAGCAACATGCTGCGCATTTTGACCAAGTACGCCCTGAACCAAGTGTTACAGCACCGGTTGTAGAGCAAGCAAAACTTGCCAAGCTTATTCATGTACGAGATGGCGAGTGCGTATTTAGTGAAGACAACCAACTCTTTGCTGCGCACTTTAAGCATGCATTAGCACTCGACTGGCAAGCGCACGTAGAGCAAGCAGGTAGCCTTGATGGCAAAGCCTTGTTGTTACCTGTGCGAGTAAATGCAAGTGCTGATGATATTAGTGCTTTAAATGCTCAGCAGTCGTGGTTTACCTTACTTGGTTTTGATTTAGTCATTGAAAAACAGTTTGTGATGGTGAAAAAGCTTCCGCCTTGTGTCTATTTACTTGATGTAAGTGATGCTATTGAGCGACTTATTGCTGGCTGTAAAGCCTCACCAAGTTCACTCGATGAATGGTTAGCTTGGTTAGCTCAGCAAATCCCAGCACGCTATTACGCAAGCCAAGCCTTTTTGGAGCAAGTGGCTCGGTTAGAAAATAATCCACAAACTATGCAACGTTTACGTCAAAAAGCAGTTAAAATAGAACTATCTCAGTTTTTAAACTAAGCAAGGTATTTAGGCTTGAATAACTTACCCGTCATTTTTTTAATGGGACCAACCGCTGCAGGGAAAACAGATTTAGCAATTTCGCTGTGTGAGCATTTAAACACAGAAATAATCAGTGTTGATTCAGCATTAGTCTATAAAGATATGGACATCGGCACCGCAAAACCAAATGCCGAAGAGCTTGCTCGTGCGCCGCACCACTTGATCGATATTATCGACCCAGCAGATAGTTATTCAGTGGCAGATTTTCGCCGTGATGCAATTGAAAAGATTGATCTATTTCATCAGCAAGGTAAAGTACCTGTATTGGTTGGCGGTACAATGATGTATTTTAAGTCGCTTATTGATGGCTTATCACCGCTACCAGAGGCATCACCTGAAGTACGTGCTGAACTCGAAAAGGAAGCAAAGCAGTTTGGCTGGCCACATTTGCATAAAGAGCTTGTGAAAATCGATCCTGATGCAGCAAAAAAAATGAGCGAAAATGATTCGCAAAGAATTAATCGTGCATTAGAAGTGTATCGTATTACAGGCAAAACAATGACTGAGCTGCAAAAACAAAAGCAGCCTGAGCTTCCTTATACTTTCCATCAATTTGCCATTGCACCTGATGATCGCAGTGAATTACATCAGCGAATTGAGAAAAGGTTTAAAATAATGCTCGATCAGGGGTTTGAAAATGAAGTTTCATCCCTATATAAACGTAATGATTTACACCCAGACCTGCCTTCGATTCGTTGTGTGGGTTATAGACAAATGTGGGATTACATTGCTGGCGAAATTGACTATGATGAAATGGTCTTTCGTGGTATTGCAGCCACACGGCAGTTAGCCAAGCGACAACTCACTTGGTTAAGAGGTTGGCCTGAAGTAACTTGGTTGACCACGGGTGATGAAGAAAACTTGCAACGTGTAGTAAGTTCGCTAAGCTAGTAGTAGCTGGAAGTTTTTTAGCTTTGTTAAATTAGTTCAGCTACTTAATTATAATAACACCTAGAACGAAGGAAAATAACATGGCAAAAGGCCAGTCGTTACAAGACCCATTTTTAAATGCGTTACGTCGTGAGCGCATTCCAGTATCAATCTTTTTGGTTAATGGCATTAAATTGCAGGGTAAAATCCAGTCATTTGACCAATTTGTTATTTTACTTGAAAACACCGTAAATCAAATGGTGTATAAACACGCTATTTCAACTGTTGTTCCAGCGCGTTCTGTTAACTTCCAAGGCGTTCAAGGAAGTGATGATTCAGAAGAGCAAGAATCTGGAAATTTTTAAACTTAGGAGCGTAATGCTTGTTTGACCGTTATGAAGCCGGCGAACAGGCAGTTTTAGTTCATATCGACTTACCTAAAGAGGGAGATCGCGAAGATCTTCACGAATTAGAGTTGTTGGTATCTTCTGCTGGTGTTAGTAGTTTGGCGATTGTGCAAGGCAGTCGTCAAGCACCACATCCGAAACTTTTCGTCGGGACCGGAAAAGCAGAAGAAATCGCTGAAACTGTCAAAATCCACAATGCAGATGTCATCATTTTCAACCATCAACTTAGTCCGTCACAGGAACGCAATTTAGAAAGCGTTTGCCAGTGCCGCGTTCTTGATCGTACGAGTTTGATCTTAGATATTTTTGCGCAGCGAGCGCGTACTCACGAAGGTAAACTTCAGGTTGAGTTAGCTCAGTTACGCCACATTTCTACTCGCTTGATCCGTGGTTGGACCCACCTTGAAAGACAAAAAGGCGGGATAGGTTTACGTGGCCCAGGTGAAACCCAGCTCGAAACCGATAGACGATTACTGCGCGCAAGAATTAAAAACATTCGTGCCCGTTTAGATAAAGTTGCTGTTCAACGTGAGCAGGGACGACGTGCGCGTACGCGCAATGAAATTCCAACTGTGTCACTGGTAGGTTATACCAATGCGGGTAAATCAACGTTATTTAACCGTATTACAGACTCAGATGTGTATGCTGCTGACCAGCTATTCGCAACCCTAGATCCAACCTTACGTAAGTTGGATATCGGCGATATAGGTCCAATTATTTTAGCTGATACGGTAGGTTTTATTCGTCACTTACCACATGACCTTGTTGCAGCATTTAAAGCAACCTTAACAGAAACTCGTGAAGCTGATTTACAGCTACATGTTATCGATGTGGCAGACCCTCGTCGAAAAGAAAATATTGAGCAAGTACAATCTGTTTTAAAAGAAATAGAAGCAGATGAAGTGCCGCAATTATTGGTTTATAACAAAATTGATGCGCTAGATGACGTTGCGCCACGTATAGATAGAAACGACGAAGGTCAACCGGTACGAGTCTGGTTGTCGGCGCGCACTGGCGTTGGTTGTGAACTGCTAAGTGAGGCAATTAATGAGTTACTTGCCAAAAAGATGTTTGCTGATGAGCTAAAATTACCACCACAACATGGTCGTATTCGAGCAGCATTATTCAACTTAAATGCAGTTCATCAAGAGTGTTTTGATGAGCAAGGAAACTGGTTATTATCGGTACGCTTGCCAATGGCAGAATGGAATCGCTTGAAAAAAGAGATGGGACAAGACCTCGACTCTTTCGTAGTGACTGATTAAAAATCACCAGCATTTGTCTTTTTTAGTATGAGAAATGCTGTAGATTTGATAGATTTAACCTAATTCATTTAGATAACAATGGAGTATAGCTATGGCCTGGAATGAACCGGGTAATAATGGCAATGATAAAGATCCGTGGAATAATAAAGGCGGAAAAGATCAAGGCCCACCTGATTTAGACGAGGTAATGCGTAAGTTCGGCAACAAGTTTGGCGGTTTATTTGGTGGTAATAAGCCAGGTAAAAACGGCGGTGGACTTGGTGGCGCAGGCATTTCTTTCATCCTTATTATTGCCATCATTGTATGGGCATTAAGTGGTATTTACACGGTAAAAGAAGCTGAGCGCGGTATTGTTTTACAATTTGGGCAATACGATCGCATTGCAGAACCTGGCTTACGTTGGAAAATGACCTTCATTGAACGCGTGATCCCTGTTGATATCGAAGCGGTACGCTCGTTATCTGCTAAAGGTTTTATGCTTACCGAAGACGAAAACGTGGTAAATGTAGAGTTTGAAGTACAGTACCGTGTTATCGACCCACATCTTTACAAGTTCAGCGTTACTGATGCTGACCACAGCTTACAACAAGCACTTGATAGTGCATTACGTTATGTAATTGGCCACGTAAAAATGGACCAAGTACTAACAACAGGTCGTGAGTTAGTGCGTCAACAAACGTGGGATGAGCTTAACAAAATCATCGAGCCATACAATCTAGGTATTATTGTAAGCGATGTGAACTTTAAAGATTCACGTCCACCAGGCGAAGTAAAAGACGCGTTTGATGACGCTATTGCTGCACAAGAAGATGAAGAGCGTTTCATCCGTGAAGCAGAAGCCTATGCTCGTGAAATTGAACCTCGTGCCCGTGGTCAAGTTACTCGTATGACGCAAGAAGCAGAAGCGTACCGTGAACGTATTACATTAGAAGCACAAGGTGAGGTAGCACGTTTTGAAAAGCTATTACCTGAGTACCAAGCTGCTAAAGAGGTAACTCGTAAGCGTCTTTACATCGATGCGATGGAAGAAGTGCTAGGTAACAGCTCTAAAGTGTTAGTTGATGTTGAAGGTGGTAATAACATGATGTATTTACCGCTTGATAAAATCATGGAAAAGCAAGGTACAGCAACACGTGTTGCATTACCAAGCTCAAGTGATATCAAAGACCTTCGCAATAAAATAAACACGTCGCGTAACAGCACGGTAAATTCAAGCAATGACCGTTTCGCAACTGACCGTTTTAATGAGGGGAGATAAGCAAGATGAAAAATTTTAGTTTAGTAATACTTGCCATTGCTATTGTGCTGTCTTTCTCTTCAATTTTTGTTGTGCAAGAAGGCGAGAAGGCAATCGTACTGTTATTCAGCAAAGTTGAAAAAGACAGTGACGACAAGGCTGTAGTATACGGCCCAGGTTTACACCTAAAAGTGCCTTTCTTTAGCCAAGTACGTCGTTTAGATGCACGTATTCAAACGCTAGATGGTGCACCTGACCGTTTCGTAACAAGTGAGAAAAAAGACTTAATCGTTGATTCTTACGTTAAGTGGCGCATTAATGACTTTAGTGCATTCTACCTGCGTGCCCGTGGTGATAAGCAATACGCTGAAACACTACTTAAGCAAAAGGTGAACAACGGTCTGCGTACTAATTTCGGTTCTCGTACTATCAGAGAGATCGTTTCTGGTGAGCGTAGTGAGTTGATGGAAGAAGCATTAGTTCAAGCGTCTGAAAGTGCACAAGAGCTAGGTATTGAAGTACTTGATGTACGCGTTAAGCAAATTAACTTACCACAAGAAGTGAGTAGTTCAATCTTCCAACGTATGCGTGCTGAGCGTACTGCGGTTGCAAAAGAGCACCGTTCTGAAGGTCAAGAAAAAGCTGAAACAATTCGTGCAGAAGTCGACCGCCGTGTAACAGTAATGCTTGCAGACGCTGAGCGTAATGCGCGTACTGTTCGTGGTCAAGGTGATGCCGATGCAGCCGCTATCTATGCTAACGCTTATAACAAAGACGCTGAGTTCTTCGGTTTTGTGCGTAGCCTAGAAGCTTACAAAAACACCTTTAAAAATAAGCAAGACGTGATGGTGATTTCACCTGATAGCGACTTCTTTAATTATATGAAAGGTACAAAAGCACAGTAATTAATATTTGTGTGATAAAAAGCCCTGCTTTATGTAGGGCTTTTTTGTTTTTGCGTGTGATTAATTTTTATCCTTAACTATTTTATAAACCCCTGTTCTGCATGTAGTTGTTTAAGTAATTAAGAAGTTAAAAATTCATGCGCAGAAAAAATAAGCTAAACGGGGTGATCTTTCACCTCGTTTTCTGATAAAATCTCGTCCTAATTTTTTCTAAGTGAATTTGCAATGGGTAAAAACGTTGTTGTACTAGGCACCCAATGGGGTGACGAAGGTAAGGGTAAGGTAGTTGACCTCCTTACAGACAAAGCATCTTTAGTAGTTCGTTATCAAGGTGGTCATAACGCAGGCCATACTCTGGTAATCAACGGTGAAAAGACGGTTTTACACCTTATTCCATCGGGTGTATTACGTGACAATGTTAAGTGTGTGATCGGTAACGGTGTTGTTTTATCACCAGAAGCATTAATGAAAGAAATCGGCATGCTAGAAGAGCGTGGCGTACCAGTACGTGAGCGCTTATTAATCAGCGAAGCATGTCCATTAATTTTACCTTTCCACATTGCATTAGATTTAGCCCGTGAAAAAGCACGTGGCGATAAGCCAATTGGTACTACAGGTCGTGGTATCGGTCCAGCTTATGAAGATAAAGTAGCACGTCGTGGTTTACGTGTAGGTGACTTATTCAACCCTGAACAGTTTGCTAGCAAGCTTAAAGAAGTATTGGAATACCATAACTTCACATTAGAGCATTACTACAAAGCTGAACCAGTTGATTTCCAGAAGACATTTGACGATGCAATGGCTATCGCAGATATCTTAAAAGCAATGGTTGTTGATGTTACTGAGCTTCTTGATCAAACGCGTTTAGCGGGCGACAACATCTTATTTGAAGGTGCGCAAGGTACATTACTTGATATCGACCACGGTACTTACCCGTACGTAACATCATCAAACACAACTGCTGGTGGTGTAGCAACAGGTGCTGGTTTTGGTCCATTACACCTTGATTACGTGCTAGGTATTATTAAAGCTTACACTACACGTGTAGGTTCTGGTCCATTCCCTACAGAGCTTTACGACGGTCTTGATAAACAAGATCCAGTTGGTAAGCACTTAGGTGACAAAGGTCATGAGTTCGGTGCAACGACAGGTCGTTTACGCCGTACAGGTTGGTTAGACGCAGTGGCAATGCGCCGCGCAGTGCAAATCAACAGTATCTCAGGTTTCTGTTTAACTAAACTAGACGTTTTAGACGGTTTAGAAACATTAAAAATCTGTACTGGTTACCAGTTAGAAGATGGCACAGTAACGAACGTTACACCATTAGCAGCTGAAGGTTACGAGAAAGTAACACCAGTATACGAAGAGATGCCAGGCTGGTCAGAAAACACAGTAGGTGCTACGTCAGTTGATCAATTACCGCAAGCGGCACTTGATTACATCAAACGTATTGAAGAAATCACTGGCGTTCCAGTTGATATCATCTCTACTGGCCCAGACCGTGTAGAAACTATGGTATTACGCAGCCCGTTTGCATAATCGTCATAGTGACTGAAAAAAGAAGCTGCCTCGGCAGCTTTTTTTGTGCCCGAAATTCACTCTGGAATGATAATTGTATATTATTTGCTAAGACTGACTTTATTTAAGTGATTTTGATGCGTGTTTTATTGCCTTTAACATTACTCTTCTCAAGCCTAAGCATGGCTGAAGAGCCTATAACAGCTGTGCCTCTGTACACAGAGAGCGAGTTAATTGGCTTGATCAATAAAAATGCACACCTAGCACGTGTAAAGGCAGATGATTGCCAGTTAGTGCAAGATATCGAAGCGCGAGCCAATAAAATGGCACTGCCATCGTATCAGTTCTTGTATGGCGATATGCTAGCTTATGCTGTGTGTGTAGACCGTAATGTAGAGTTAGGGGTCTATTACATGCGTCAGGCTGCTCAACAAGGGCTAGGCGCGGCATTAGAGCAACTTGGTCGCTACTACGATGTAGGCCAGTTAGTGCAGCAAGATAAAGCGATGGCGGTAACCTATTTACGAGAAGCATCAGCCCAAGGCAACTTAAAGGCACAAATGCGACTGGTTAACCTATTTAATCAAGGTTATGGCAGCCCACGCGATTATGAAGATGCCTACCGTTGGTTATTTCATTCAATGGTTGCCGATAAAGCAACTCACAAGAAAGTCGAAAATTTACTCGCTAAGCTTGCCGAAAAAATGCCAGACAGCGTCGTTGCACGCGCCCGTTTACCTATGTAGGTAAATATAAATACATATAAAAAAGGCCAGCTAATGCTGGCCTTTTTTTATTTCTCTTCTTTATTTTCTTTTAGTTTGCCGTTATTCGGGTCTTTTAGCACCGATAGTTTAGGCGGTTGAAGTGCCACAATACGTTCACCTACTTGTGGAGGTTTTTCCATATTTGTAGTGAACGGGCGAATTTTAATAGGTGAATCGTCATCATCACTTTTCTCACCATTTAAAATAAACAGCGGGATAGCTTCGCTATTAACGTCTTTGTATTGCTCCCAACTAAACTCTTCAGAAATACGTGTTGCACTGACCTTGCCGCCTTTGGCAATTAAGCTACTTAAGCGCGCATAAGCGCCATTGTCGCCAAACAGAATTTGTCGCGATAAGAAGGTCGCACTGTCTTTATTTGCTTTAGCGTGGTTGGTTGAAGAACGCAGTGAAAATACATCTTTTTCGTCAAGTAAATGCGAGAAATACTGCACGCCTAATGCGTTGTGGTGACGGTTAGGCGAAAGCGCGAGTACGCTACGAATCGTCGTTAATGGTAAATAACGCTCAGCATGCTCTGACTGTGGATTACCATAGTAACAAGGTAAGCCATCCATGCGTGCCATTTTGCAGTTCTCCCATGCAGGATCAGATAAGTGCACGGGAATGTTTTGATCTTTTAAGCCGCAAGCAATGGCACGGGCCACATGGTTTGCACCAATAATCAAAATGGTATTTGGCGCTGGCTGACGTACTTTTAATAACTTTGCTAATGGCGTTGCTGTCAGGCTTTGCAGTACCACAGTCACGATGATCACCGTGAAGATAAGTGGCACAATTTTCTCTGCATCGGCAATGCCAGCTTCCACCATACTTAACGCAAATACTGAACCAACCGCCGCTGCAACAATACCCCTTGGCGCAATCCAAGCCAGAACTAAGCGAGACTTAAGTGGTAAATCGGTTTTAAAAGTCGATATTGCGATACACGCAGGACGGGCTACGAATAACACGATGGCTAAGAAAATAAACACATCGCTATGTAACATCATTAAGTCTGATAACTGTAGGCGGGCAGCAAGTAAGATGAATAACGATGAAATCAAGATCATCGAAAGGTCTTCTTTAAACTCAAGTACAGAGTCAATTTCAAGTTCGTCTTGGTTGGCAAGCCAAATACCAAACACGGTAACAGCGAGTAGGCCAGATTCATGGCTTAGGTGGTTTGAAACCGTAAAACTAATGAGTACTAAGGCAAGAATACCAAACTTGTGTAACTCAAACGGCAGCCATTCTCTACGAATAAGCAGCGTTGTAAGCCAGCCTGCAACCACACCAATGGTTAAACCTACACCGAGAGTTTTAAATAACGCGATAATAGTATGGCTTAGTACTTCGCCTTGGCCTACCAGCATAACAGCTTCAAATACCAATACAGCAAACAAGGCACCAATAGGGTCTATTACGATGCCTTCCCAACGTAAAATACGGTCTATGTCTTGGTTTGGTCTCATAGAGTTTAATAGCGGTGCAATAACCGTAGGGCCAGTAACAACAAGTACCGCACCAAGTACAGCGGCAACACGCCAATTAAGTTCTAAAATCCAATAGGCACTTAGGCTTATTACTAAGCAAGTTGTGATCATGCCTATTGAACAAAGGTTACGAACTACCTTGCCAATCCCTTTGAGTTCTCGAAAGTGCAGAGTGAGTGAACCTTCGAATAAAATCACGGCCACACTTAAAGAAACCACTGGGAATAATAAATCTCCCAACAGTGCATCTGGTTCTAACACGCCACTAAAAGGCCCGAGAATTAAACCTGTTAGTAGTAAAAATAAAATAGCCGGTACACGAAACGCCCAAGCTATCCATTGTGCCAATACTGAGCACAAGGCGATCCCTGCTATAAAAATTGCTGACATAGAATGAATTATCCTTTAGTTACTACAATTTAAAATGCCAACGCCTTAGATAATCGCGTCATTAGTTGCTGACATTATTAAAATAATGCTTGCCTATTAAAGCCTACTCACCGTCATGGATACAAGCAAACTCGTTGCTTCAAATACGATTTTAGTCGTTATTAATACTTTTTGGGTGTGTTTATGAAATTAAACCCTGCTAGGCTCGTTAAAAATTATTACACAATAAAATTGCACGCCTAAGGTACTGTTAATAAATGTATATTTTCTATGTTTATGGTAAGTATAAAAGTTATGACTACTTTTTGCACTTGATCTTTGCCCCTGATTTCCCGTATTATAGTTCGTGTTCAAACAATTTGATATCTAAATAGTTATTGGCTTTAAAGACACTCTTTGTAGCTTAGCTTTTTGAAAAGATACTTGTTTGCGACATTATTAGTGTTTTATACGCTTTGTTTTCTAATTAAATAGAAATGAGCTCTAAGTTGTTCAGTACATATTTATTACGTGTTGAATAGAATATAAGTTCATTATCTGGTCAATGTTTAGCTCCCATCGTGGCAGCTAAATCTCGGTCATACAATCTACACCCTATCTGCTGGTGTACCAGATTGTATAGGCTCTATGTATGTTGTTATTAATAAAAGCCGCACACAGCTTTTTACAGCGATACATAAACAACACTTATCTTTTTTTATCAACTTATGGTTTATAACCGTTTGGTCTACTGACTGAATAAAAGTTGTGCTATATCTAATCGCAGTACTTGCGTGGCGTAGTCGTGTGCATAGATAAGTGGTTTGGCAAAGTGATAATAGTCAGTGCGTTTAGTAAAGCTAAGCGCGAGTCTTTTAATCAGTGGCAAATTGGCACTGAACAGATAGTAAAATGGAAAGTTGAACAGTTATGCAAAAGTTAAATTGGCGACGTATAGTACTAAAAGTAGGTAGCGCATTAATCGCACCCGAACAAGACGGGTGTCGCTCACGTTATTTACTGACCATTGCACAGTTCATCGTTCGCTGTCGAGCGCAAGGTATCGAAGTTATTTTAGTATCATCGGGTTCGGTAGCTGCTGGTTCGCATTTATTCCCTGAACAAGAAAAGCGTTCAGTGACGATGAAAAAAGCAATGGCTGCTGCCGGTCAGACAGAAATGATGGCGATGTGGGATCGCTTCTTCGATTTCCCATCAGCACAGATTTTATTAACTCATGGTGACTTACGTGACCGTGAGCGTTACACAAGTATTCGTGAAACTGTTTTCACCTTACTTGAGCATGGTGTGTTACCTATCATCAATGAGAATGACACGGTAACAACCGACGATTTAAAAGTTGGTGACAATGATAACTTGTCGGCAATGGTTGCTGCAGCTGCGGATGCAGATGCATTGATGATTTTTTCGGATGTTGATGGTCTTTATGACAAAAACCCGAATTTACATGAAGATGCAGTGTTGTTACCTGAAATTGAAAGCATTGATGAGTCAATTTATGCCATGGCCGGTTGTGCAACCAGTGCCGTTGGTACAGGTGGTATGAAAACAAAAATTGAAGCGGCTGAAAAAGCCACTTCACATGGTATTACAACCTTTATTTTAAATGGTTTTAAAGAAGAGACATTTAACCGACTGCTAGCGGGTGACAACCCAGGTACTATCTTCACACCATACGAAAAACCAATGCAAGAAGCAGTGCATTGGATGACTCACACAGCAAATGAGCAAGGTGAGGTTGTCGTTGAAGGTTCATTTGATGAATCATTAGAAGATGAAGACGGTTGTATTCGTAGCGATGAAATCGTTGCAGTACACGGAGAATTTGGCGTAGGCGATACCATTTTAGTCCGTAGTGATGATGGTACGCGTCTAGCAAAAGCCACAGCGAATTACAGTAGCTGTTTATTGAATTTTATTGCTGACAACGAGCAAAGTGAATTTAGCGAAAAAATGCAAGATTCAATCGGCCCAGTTGTTTCAGAAAAAGATATCGCATTATTGGAGAAGTCATGAGTTTAATTACGGATATTTCGAGTCAAGCTGCAAAAGCTGCAACCCAGTTAGCTTTACTTGATACTGCTACTAAGAATCAAGTTTTAACTGAGATGGCAGAGGCGCTACGTGAAAGCAAAGCTTTTATCATCAAAGAGAACGAAAGCGATTTAGCGGCAGCACGTGATAACAACCTTGCTGCATCGATGATTGACCGTTTAACGCTTAACGATGAGCGTATTGAAGCAATGGCAGAAGGCATCGAAGTAATTGTTAGCCTTGATGATCCTGTTGGTCAATTACGTGAAATTTCAGAACGTCCAAATGGTATTAAGATCAGCAAGATGCGCGTACCATTGGGTGTTGTATGTATGATTTATGAAGCACGTCCAAATGTGACGGCTGATGCAGGCGCTCTATGCTTTAAATCGGGTAATGGTGTTATTTTGCGTGGTGGTAAAGAAGCACTACGTAGCTCGCAAGCAATCGCGAGCGTAATGCATAAAGTACTTGAAAAGCATGGTTTACCAGCTGCGTTGATTTCAGTAATCCCAGATCCAGACCGTGGTCTACTCATGGAGTTGATGCAACAGCGTGACACAATTGATTTAATCATTCCGCGTGGTGGTGAAGGTTTAATTAATTTTGTAACAGAAAACAGTACCATTCCAGTGATTCAGCATTTTAAAGGCGTATGTCACCTTTATGTTGATAAAGACGCTGATTTGAATGTAGCAATCAATTTACTATTAAATGGTAAAACTCAGCGTACTGGTGTGTGTAATGCCCTAGAAGGCTTAGTGGTTCACCAAGATATCGCTGATGAGTTTTTAAACCTGTGTGCAGTTGTTCTTCGTCAAGAAGGCGTAAAAGTAAATGCAGATGCGAAAGCTGCCGAGTACTTTGATAACGCAACACTACTTGCTGACGACGAGTTTGGTGAAGAGTACTTAGATTTAGAAATCGCAATCAAGGTTGTGCCTGACTTTGCTGGTGCCATTGATCATATTGCTAAATTTGGTTCAAACCACACTGAAGTGATTTGTACTAAAGACCAAGCTGCAGCGCAGTTATTCCAACGCAGTGTGGATGCATCTGTGGTAATGGTTAATGCGTCATCGCGTTTTTCTGATGGTTCACAGTTAGGTTTAGGTGCTGAGATTGGTATTGCGACAACTAAGCTACATGCTTATGGTCCAATGGGTCTAGAGTCACTTACAACTGAAAAATACTTAGTGAATGGCGAAGGGCAAATTCGTGAATAATCACTAAAAAGTAATTGCTTAAAAAGCCGGGCTTTGCTCGGTTTTTTTGTGTTTAAAATAAAACGAAGACAGCAGAAAGACTAATAAAGTCGCTTTAATTTAGAATTTATTGGCTTTTATTAAGGATTCGGCAGATTGCCTAAAGAGAGGTAGGAAAGTGGTGGAGCTAAGCAGGATCGAACTGCTGACCTCCTGCGTGCAAGGCAGGCGCTCTCCCAGCTGAGCTATAGCCCCACATTCCTAAATACAGGATGCTTAAGTCTTGCGTCTCAAGCGGGGTGAACTTTAAATATTTTTGCATTTGTGGTCAAGTATTTTTTTTAAAATGTTCGATTTTTTACTCTGTTGTTTTATTTTTGGTAGACTAAAGCGCATTCACTGTTCAAGGCTTATCCAATAATGAAAAAAATAGCATGGCTTTTGGTTGTTTTACTTGCCGGTTGCGCAAGCCAACAAGAAGCGCCTCCTTTTGAAATCAATAATAAGCAGTTTTACGAAAAAAATGATGAGCAAGGCAATAAAATCTTTGCCTATGTGGTGTCAGTTAAAGCACAAGGCAGACGCCCGATTAATCTTGATAAGCCAATGACACGCAGGCAGTTTAAAGATTTTGCCGAGCAAGAAGTATTTGAAGAGTCGAGCAATTTAAAACTTATGCTCGAAGACCAAGCGGTTGAATTATTAAATGAAGAGCTTAAAGAACGACAATACTGCGACGATAAACACGTTATTGACGAAGTATTATGGCGTGATTTAAGTGTGCAATTACGAGGACGTTGTTTGTAAATGTATGCAGATAAAAGCAAGTTAGCTGCTACGCTAGCTCAATTAGATATTAATTATGATGTGATTGAGCATCCACCATTACACGGCAGCTTAGATGCCGATAAGTTTATGCTCGATAGACCGGGCACACGTTTAAAAAACCTGTTTTTACGAGATAACGAAGGTAAGCGCCACTTTTTAGTGATCACCTCTCACGACAAACAACTCGACTTAAAAGCCATTGCTCAGCAGCAGGGGTTATCGCGTTTAGGGTTTGCATCTGATGAGCGATTAGCGCGTTATCTTAAAGTGCCACCGGGCTGTGTTTCTATGTTGGCACTGTTAAACGATAAGCAAAATAATGTCACTCTTTGGCTAGACCAAGAAATTTGGTTTAACGAGCTTTTTCATTGTCACCCTTTTGAAAATACCGCCACTTGGCTGATGAAAAAAGATGACTTAGAGCTGTTTTTTGAAAGTACCGGGCATCAACCGCGTATCGTATTTCTACCTGCCAAATAAACTAAGCTTAAACCCACTAAGCAGACTAAAAGTAGCACGGTCATAAAGGCAACTTGGCCGTGTTGCTGATATACCAGCCCTGGCAATAATGAACCTAATGCGCCACCGCTATAATAAAACGATACATAACCGCCATTGGTGACACTTGCAGGTGCGCTGCTGATTTTATTTACCAGTGGAGCGGCACTTGAGTGGATAACAAACATTGCACCGCAAAAGCCAGTAAAAGCAATAACAAAAAGTAATAACTGTTGGCTCATCAATAGCACCATTGTCAGGCTATAAAATACAAAAACCCAGGTTAGTAAACGCCAAGGTGTTGATGACTTTCGTAACAACCAAGGTGTGGCTATAGAAGCTAGTGCACCAAGCAAATAACCGCTGTAAACCAGTCCGATGTCTCGGGTGTTAGTGATAGCAAAACTGTCTTGCAGAATGAAAGGTAAATAATTTAACAGTGCCGCAAAACAAAAGAACATACAAAACACCGCTCCGTAGAGCTTTAATACCAGCGGATCTTTTAATTGCTTTAGATACAACAGCGGAGACTTTGCAGCATGAATACTCGCACCTTTGTTTGATTTAGGAATGGCGAGTGCAAATAGTACTAACCCAAGCGCAATCACATAATAAAAACTTTGCCAGCTCAAAAAGTCAGTAAACAAGGCGGCGAGCATACGTCCGAAATAGCCACCAACAATGGTGCTGCCAATGTAAAGTGTCATATTACGTTGTAATTGGTCAGCCTGAAAAGTCACACCAATATAACTGGTCATGGCAGTGAGCGCTGCGGGTAGGGTGATCCCTTGTATAAAACGAACCAGTAATAGCAACTCAAAGCTTGGTGCTAAAGTAAAAGCGATACAGCTGATTGCTAACACAAACATGGCAATCTTTAGAATTGTTAGTGGGTTTCGCTTAGCTAAAAACAAGCCATACACTAAAGGAGCAATTGCTAGTGGCAACATAGTTGCGGTCATTAAGCTACCAGCAGTGGCTGGCGATACAGAAAAATGACTGGCAAATAATCCAAGTAAGGGTTGTGGGGCGTATAAAACAAAGAAAATAAACACAGAGCAAAGTAACAAATGTCGCAGCTGCATTTTTAGCTCCCAAGAGGAAAAGCCCTAGCTTATCGGGTACAGGTTTTTTTACAAGTTCAAAGGCGACTAAAATGATAAATCTTGCGTTAAATCAATATGTCATGATTTCATCGCGTGTTAATCTCACATCAATATACTCGATTGCTGTGAATCAAGTGGGCTCAGTACTGTTATTTGTTGGCAGAGCTGATTAAAATAACCCTAATACGCATTAATAAATTGGAATTTCGTCATGGGGTCATTACAAGATCAATTACTTAAGGCTGGTCTTACTACGGCACATAAAGCTAAAGTAGCCAAATCTGAAAAGCGCAAACAGCAAAAGAAAAAAAAGAAAGGCGCCACGAGTAATCCTAGCGATCTGCAAAAGCATATTGAGCAGACTAAGCTTGAGCAGCAGAAAAAAGCCGACGAGCTTAATAAAGCGCGTTTAGAAGAGCAAAAGCAACGTGAGCAAGTAGCGCGCGTTAAGCAGATTTTAGAGCATCACAATCAAGATGAAATTCGTGGTGACCGTACATTTAACTTCACTTATCAAAATAAAGTGAAAGAGCTCGAAGTAAACGAAAAAACACAAAAGGCCCTAGCTGGTGGCCGTTTAGCAATTTGTGTTTTAGAAGGCCAATTTTTTGTACTGGAAGACGAACCAGCACGAAAAGTCGCTGAAGTCAGCGAAGACTACATAGTGTTCCATGTTGAGCCTGAAGATAAGCAAAAGGATGAAGATGATCCGTATGCTGATTTTGAAGTACCTGATGATTTAATTTGGTAGTGACTGTTTCTATTGCCGTTACAATTTTCGGGTGCAATATTGTTAAATCATGGTCTACACTAAAGAAAATGTTTAATAACCCGTCAAAAAAGAGAAGATACAAATGAGCAAGATCACGAAAATTTTATGTGGGGCTGGCATTGCAATGGCTGCAAGCCTATCTTTCAACACTATGGCTGCGGATGGTGCAACACTTTACACAGCTAAGCTTTGCCAAACTTGTCACGGTGCAGAAGGTAAAGCGCCTATCATGCCTCAGTACCCTAAATTAAATGGTCAAAATAAAGAGTACTTACTAGCACAAATGAAAGACATTAAATCAGGTGCGCGTAGCAACGGTATGGCTGCTGCGATGAAAGCAATGGTTGCAAACGTATCTGAAGAAGAAATGGCTGCAATTGCTGATTACTTATCACAAGTAAAATAAACACCATTTTAGCGTTAAAAGGCCACATCAATTGATGTGGCCTTTTTGTATCACCTATTGATCATCCATTAATAGTAATTTAGACTTCTATACATCTATTTGTGCAGTGTCACATATACAAGGTTTTCCATGTTTGACTTACCAAAACTCGATTTAAAAAATAAAGTATCTGAACAAGAATGGCAGCTTCGTGTTGATTTAGCAGCATGTTACCGTTTAGTTGAGCACTTTCGATGGGGGGATTTAATTTATACCCACCTATCGGCACGTTTACCGGGCACAGATCATTATTTAGTTAATGCATTTGGTCTTAGTTTTGATGAAGTGACGGCATCAAACCTTGTGAAGGTCGATTTAGCAGGCAATATTCTTGATGACACGCCATTTAAAATTAATCCGGCTGGTTTCACTATTCACAGCGCTATTCATGAAGTTCGTGATGATGCTCACTGTGTTATTCATTTACACACAAAAGAAACCATCGCCGTTGCAACGCAAGAAAAAGGCCTGTTACCACTTAGCCAATACTCAATGTTCTCATTGCCATCATTGTCTTATCATGGCTACGAAGGGTTAGCGGTAAACAATGAAGAGAAAAAGCGCTTGCAAGATGATTTAGGCACCACTAATCACATGCTATTGGTTAACCACGGTGGCTTAACTGTTGGCCCAACAGTGGGAGATGCCTTTATGCGATTTTATGATTTGCAGCGTGCCTGTGAAATTCAATTGGCTATTCAAGCCAGTGGTCAAACGGCAATCCCGGTACCACAACCTATTATCGATAATATTTATAATCAAGCGAATGTCGTGCATAGCGGCAGCACAGGTGGCCAGTTAGCTTGGCCAGCCATGTTACGTAAAGCTTATCGTCTTGATCCTAGTTTTGCTCAGTAAGGAGTAACCATGAAAGTTAATCGCGTCGAAGTGTTCGATATTCATTGTCCAGACAGACCTGCTTGGACACCTGTTTTTGTGCGTATTCACACCGATGAAGGTATTAGCGGTGTGGGTGAAGCGGGTCTGGCTTATGATTTAGGTCATAGCGCAGCTGCGGCAATGATCAAAGAAATGGCTGATGCCTTTTTAATTGGTCATGACCCATTTCAAACAGAAAAACTGTGGTCACGAATGCTACGCGAAAGCTTTTGGGGTTTAGGTGGTGGTCCTGTTGTATATGCAGCAATGAGCGCCATTGATACTGCACTTTGGGATATTAAAGGTAAAGCATTAGGCTTGCCTGTTTACCAGTTATTAGGTGGTAAAGTTAACGATAAGCTGCGTACTTATGCATCACAATTACAGTTTGACTGGGACAGCGAATTTAAAGCGCTTGTTCACCCAGAAGAATACGCAGAAGCAGCGCTTAAGGCGATGGCTGAAGGGTATGATGCGGTAAAAGTTGACCCAATCCAGTACGATAAAAACGGCAATACTTATTATGACCGCACTAATATTATTTCTCGTGCAGAAATGAAATTATATCGCGCGCGTATGCAAGCTATTCGTGAAGCAGTCGGTGACGAAGTTGACATTATTTTTGAATGTCACAGTTTACCTGGCGCAACATCAGCAATTCAAATTGGTGAAATTGCTGAAGAGTTCGATTGTATGTATTACGAAGAGCCTGTGAATTACTTAAATCATTCATTACATGCAAAAGTTGCTGACAAAGTAGCGGTGCCAATTGCAGGTGGTGAACGTTTGTATAACCGCTGGGGTGTGCGTCCTTACTTAGAAGATCAAAGTATTGATGTATTACAGCCAGACTTAGGCCTGTGTGGTGGTTTCACTGAAACTAAAAAAGTGTGTGATTATGCTGATATCTTTGATGTGCGTATTCAAGCTCACGTGTGTGGCGGCCCAGTAGCAACTGCAGCTTCGTTACACCTAGAAACCGCAATTCCTAACTTCTTAATTCACGAACATCACACCTATGCGATTAAAAAATGGAACCGTGAATTGTGTATTCAAGATCCACAACCTAAAAATGGTTTCTTCCAAGTATCAGAAGAGCCAGGTATCGGTATTGAATTAAATGATGAAGTCGTTATGCGCTCACAACGTGTTGAGATTAAGTAATACTAATTCACAATATCAGAGTTAAAATTTAATGTTGAATATTGAAAAAGGCCCGTTAGGGCCTTTTTTGTGAAAAAATGTAATTGTTAATATTTATGTATTAGGCTTTTTTATTAAATAATAGGTATGTTTAAGCTGAATGCCGAATCTAAGTTTGCTAATTTTAATGTTAATGGTTTGGTTTATTTTGATGTTTTTAATATAATCCACCTCCGTATTGTTTATGTTTCTGAAATTATACAGATTAAAACCCTGTGATTACATAAAGTTACATTTAGTCCTTGGTTCTAATAAATATGGTTTTTTTGTAATATATTTGTGTTTTTTAATTTACATTCTTGTTTCACTTTACTAATGTAATTGTGCCTATTTTATAGGCGCAAATAATTATAATTTAAACAGGGATACAAAAATGAAATCTATGTTTCGGAAAAGCATAACAGCGATAGCAGTTACTGCATCGCTAGGTTTAGCCCTTCCTGCATCTGCATCGGACGTAATTGGTTCTGTTCAGAATGTGGCAAATACCTCTTCTTACACTGTAAAAGTTAAAAACCCAGCAACAGGTTTAGAACGTACTTTAAATATTTCAGAAAATGGAACGTTCCGCTTTGCATCATTACCTTCAGGTAACTATGACATTCAGATTCTAAAAGACGGTAATATTGTTGCTGAAGACAAAGTGCGTGTTTCTTTAGGTGCTAACTCAAAGGCAAACTTTGATTTAGCAAGTGTTGCAAACTCAGGCCCTGAAGTTATTCAAGTTGTTGGTGCACGTATTTCATCAATTGATTTATCGACAGCTGACTCAGGCTTGGTTATTACCGATGCTGAAATCGATCGTATGCCTATCAGTCGTGATCTTACTTCGGTTGCATTATTAGCGCCTGGTGCAGTTAAAGGTGATAGTGCATTTGGTAACACTGCCTCATTTGGTGGTTCATCTGTTGCGGAAAATGCTTGTTATATCAATGGTCTTGAAGTAACAAATACACGTCAAGGTCTAGGCTGTGGTGAAGTACCATTCGAATTTTATGACCAATTCCAAGTAAAAACGGGTGGTTACTCAGCGAAGTTTGGCCGTGCGACGGGTGGTACGATTAACACCACAACCAAAAGTGGTACCAATGAATGGGAATTCTCTGCAGTTGTACAATATTCTCCTGACTCACTTCAAGAAGAGGGTTCTATTTCACGTGGTAACCAAGGCGCCGGACAAATTTTCCGAGACGAAAGCGTAGCTTCTGATAATAGCGCGGATGTCACTTTAGCAGTGGGTGGTCCGTTAATTGAAGATACTTTATTCTTCTATGGCTTAGTAAACCCTCGTGATACAGAGTCTACATACACTTGGGGAGGTGACGAATTCTCACCAAACGATCAATATCGTAAAGAATCAGCATCAGGCGGTGATAACCTTTTCTGGGGTGGTAAGCTTGATTGGGATATTACGGATAATCATCGCTTGAGCTATTTTGCTTACTCAAACCGTCGTGATATTGAGCGCTCTGTTTTTGAGTATGACAATGGTGCGATTGGTGATCGTATTGATGGCGCACTTCTAAAACGTGGTGGTAAAGCACAAAGCTTAAGCTATACAGGTATCTTAACAGAAGACCTAGTAGTTACAGCAATGGCTGGTAATATCAAAACTGAATATGAAACTCAATCTGAGAATCTAGTTTGTCCAAGTGTAACTGACTCGCGTGGTACTTCAAACCCAATCACTGGCTGTGGTGCTGGTGGTAGTTTTGGTGCCAATAACGATGACAATACACAATATCGCTTAGATGTTGAGTATGTGTGGGATGCACACGAAATTAGCTTTGGTATCGATTATCAAGAGCGTAAATCAGAGCGAATCAGCCAACCAATTGGTGGCCATAGCTATGACTATCGTACGCTTGCAGATAATGGTAGCTGGCAAGCTGATAATGGTGCACTAACCAATAACACAGGTGCTGCACTTGATTATGTTGAAGATCGTATCTTTGACGGTGGTGGTAGCTTTGAGTCTGAATTAACTGCTTACTATCTTGAAGATCACTGGCAAGTAACTGATGATTTTGCTGTTAAAGTTGGCCTACGTATCGACGAATTCGATAGCTGGGGTACGACTGGCAAGTTATTAACAAGCTTCAAAACAGACATTGCTCCTCGCTTAGGTTTCACATGGGATCCAACAGGTACGGGTGATACGAAAGTGTACGGTACATATGGTCGTTACTATTTACCAGTTGCTAATAACACGATTTTCCGTGCGGCATCAGGTGTTAGTGATATTACGACTGCCTATACGTATACGGGTGTGGATCCAACAACAGGCGCACCAACAGGCCTTGCTCCTTTAGCTGATACTATCGGCAGTGGTGGTTTAGCAAATTCACAACAAGTGAGTGGTGTACCTGTTATCCCTGAAAAAGATATTTTCCAAGCAAAAGAAGCGGATCCGTTTTCTAAAGATGAGTACATCATTGGTGTGCAACAAGCACTCAACGATGAATATACCGTTGGTTTAAAAGGTACATATCGTGAAGTTGCAACTGCACTAGATGATTACTGTGGCCGTTACGCATACCCATACTGCGTCATGATCAACCCAGGCTCTACATCAAGCTGGTACAGCGATGGTTATTACTGGAATGGTACTGATTGGGGTGATTCAAGCTTTGATAATGACGGTGTTCCAGATGCAGGCTCACTAACAACTTACTCAGCTGAAACAATCGGCTTACCGAAAGCAAACAATGAGTATACGTCAGTTGAATTTAGCTTGGATTACCGCGCGGAAACTATCCGTTACCAATTCGGTTATACTTGGGCACGTAGTGTAGGTAACTTCGAAGGTGCTGTTAAGTCTGATATCGGCCAAGCTGATGCGGGTATTACGCAAGATTTCGACTTCCCAGCAGTAATGGATGGTTCACAAGGTTATCAACCTAACGATCGTCGTCACACATTTAAGTTCTTCGGTAGCTGGGAACCAGTTGAAAACTTAACTGTTGGTTGGAATGCAACACTACAAAGTGGTCGTCCACAAAGCCTATTCGGCCAAGGTTATCCATCAAAAGATCCAAACCTAAATGGTGGCTGGGGTGATACTTTCTACATCTATACCAATGATTGTCCAGACACGAATGGTGATGGCGAATGTCAACAAGACGAAAAAATCTATGAGCAGCACACTCGTGGTACAGCGGGTCGTACTCCTTGGACGTTTAACTTAGATTTATCAGCTGCATATGACTTCACGGTATCTGATATTGATATGCGTGCAACTATTAACGTATTTAACGTACTTAATAGCCAAGAGATGACATCTGCGAATGAGCATTATGAGCAAAATGAGGGTGAAGTTAACTCTTATTATGGTTCTGCGTATACATGGCAATCACCTCGCTCTGTTCGTTTAGGATTTGAAGCTCGCTTCTAAGCATAAGAACAATCAATTTGATTGTCCCCCGACTAAAAAAGCCCGTAAGGGCTTTTTTTATATCTGTTTTTTAGTTTAGATTAGTTTATCGGTTTACATTTTACCAAAGGTAGTGGCTCGGTCGCTTTACTATCTAAATGGCGCACAAAACACATTTTATTTTTGATTAATAATTCAAAACGCTCAGGCATAGCTAGCTGTTTACCCATTATCGGGTTACCTTGCGCATCCAGTACATTCATACTATCAGTCACTAATATACTGCTATTTATAAACGCATCATCGGCTATAGCGACAGGCTTGCTATGCATTAGTCTTGCTATCCCTTTTGCTATTAGCTCACTTTGTGGCTCAGTTAACCGCGCATGCTGCAGTTTCGGTGTTGGCTCTTGGCTTTGAGCACTACAGCCTAGCAGTGTCGATAACAGTAATAGACTAGTTAGTTGGGCTCTCATTAAGGTTCCTACTGCTCTAAAATTTTACTTTGCTGAAGCAAGGTAGAAGTACGGGTATCAAGCACTTTCGGTGTGTCTGTAAAAATAGCCGGTGCAAACCCTTGTTCACTAATCGTTGAAGTGGCGGCAGGGCAGCGGCCAGTCTCACGATAGCTAAGCGCTGTACTTAGCATAGCTTCACTTTCATCGCCTAATTGATGAGTGAAGTCGTCAGCAACAGCGCAGCCTGGGATCATTACAGGTTGAAACTCGCTATCGTTGCTGTTTTGCGGTGCAAAGCCATCTGCATATTCACCAAATTCCTTATTATTGACGCCCGTAAACTGAATGCTGAAATACGTAGTATCACAGTTATCAGTTGGGTAGTAACCATAGGGTTTGCCACAGGTTGTTTCGCCTATTTGAATTACCTCGATGTCGGCACCGCGTAGGCCATTAATCACTGCCTCACTTGCTGAGCAGGTGCTGCCTGTTGTCAGCACAAAAACACGTTCTAGGTTCAACGAAGGCAATGGGGTTCCTGGGCTGACAGCTGGGTTTTCGGCAAAGCCTAAAAACTCATCAGTAAAATAAACAGGCTCTAAGCGATCGCCAGTGATTGGGTTAAACGTTGGATGCTGATCATTAAAAATAGTGCGCTCGAAGATTTTACCTGTGGTGTTACTTTCGCCAGCTACCATGTAAGCAACTTGGCTGGCCATTTGCAGGAACCCACCGGGGTTATAGCGCATATCAATAATTAAATCTTTAACGTTACTTGCAGCTAAATTATTAAAGGCATCGTATAAGGGTTTTTCTGCTACAGCATTATGGCGATTAAACTGAAAGTAGCCTACTTCACCATTGGCGAAGGTCTTTATGTTGCTAACTGCTTGGCCTGTAATAGTTTGTGCAGTCATAGTGACTTCGCGAATTTCGCTGGTATTAATGTCTTTGAATACAAAAGAGGTCACCTTGCCAGACTCTGATGGAAAGAGGCCTGCATTTAATACATCAACCTCAGCTTGGGTGCTGGCATTAACAAAGTCAACGCCATCCACTTCAATGACTTCTAAGCCTCGGCTCAGATTGAGGTTTGCAGCCGGTGAGTTAGGTTCTGTGTAGCTGATAATCCCTTGGCGAGGGGCGCTGGCACTGATTAACTTAAGTTTAAAGCCATAACCAAAAGACTGCCCCGATTGGCTCTGAGCTTGCCACTCGTCAGTTGGCAAGCTGGCATGAAAGTTATCTTTATTTGCACCTGAATCAGTGGTGTTTTGGGTTTTTAATAAGGCAAAGTAATTTAAAACACCGTCAGTCAATGCAGGGTTGCGATCAACAATTTCGTTATACCAAAGGTAGGTTTCGTGACTCCAAGCGCGTAGCCAGTGCTTTTCATTAAGTGCTTGGCATTGTTGGTCAAACTTACTTGATGGCTCAAATACACCTTCAGTCCATGTGATATCAGCAGCATCGATAGTCCCTGACTCTGAGCTACCAGAACCACCACAGCCTGCAATGATAAGCGAACACGTAACTGCTACAGCAGCTAAAGGCTTTTTAAAATGAACAAACATAACACCAACCTAAACAGCTTTACTGACCTGAATATAGCTAGTTTTTAAGCAATTAGATAGATTTCGCGGGCGTTTTTATAGCTTAGTTTATGCCATAAACTCGACTGCGAGCACAATGAGTGATAGTGCTCCCAGCAGTTTTTGTAGCTGGTATTTATCTGGCAAACAGGGAAATTACTGGCAAACATCACTCGATGTTCACCAAAGTACTTAACTAAATTATTAACCAGCCAAAGGTGTTTGTTTACGGCAATTTGTGTGAATTCTAACCCTGAGAACTTTATCGCGATATTATCGCAGCGGCTGAGTTTAATGATTGCTTCGAGCCATCTTTGCTCACTACTAATAAAGCCTAAATGATTAATTACCACACGTAATGAGGGCAGTGCGGTGCAATATTTAATAATCTGCTCGGTTACCTGCATGTTTTCAATTTCAAACTGTGCTTCAAAGTGTAAGTTTTCGCTTGCGAGCATGGCTAGGTTATCTTGGCAGTGAGGAGTTAATAAGCGCTTTGCTTCATCACCTTCGGTTATATCGCGAATACCAACCAAAGATGAGTGCTTTAACTCATTGAGTGACGCTTCAAAGTGTTTGCTAGATGCGTCAATCGCGCTGTAGCTGATTGCGCGATAGGGAATGTCATTTAAATGCGTTGCAAGCCAATTAAGCTCATTCACTGGCGCTTGGTTATCAAAGCCAGCTTCAATATGCACCAGCGCTTCTAGTTGAAATGGGCAAGCGGCTTTAAGCTCTGAAGCAGTAATTTGTTTTTTTATTTTATCTAGATTTGGCCAAGCGGGGGGATTGTTACCTTGTAGCCAAGTGTATTGACCCTTAGTGAGGTTAAAAAAGTGCACATGTGGGTCAATAATTTTGTCGCTCATTGCGTGGTGTATCCACCATCAATGCTTTGTAAGCTACCAGTTATAAAGCTTGCTTCTGGGCTTATTAAAAAATTCACCAAAGCAGCAATTTCTTCTGGTTGCCCTAAACGGCCTAGCGGCTGCAGCGCGGCTTCTTCAGCAACAATTTCTGCTTTATCGGCACCACTGCGCTGACAATATGCATCAATCGCATTATGAAACAGTGGTGTTTCTATCGTACCCGGACAAACCGCATTAGCACGAATGTTAAACGCGGCATAATCGAGTGCTGTCGTTTTTGCCATTGAAGCTAGCGCATGTTTGGTGAGGTTATAAGCAAACGAGTTTGGTTTGCCAATGATTGCCTGATCAGAGGCAACCAATACAACACTGCCGCCTTGCTGGCTTTTCATGCTAGGTAATACAGCTTGAATTGCTGCATAGGCACCTTTCACATTGAGCGCAAACAGGGCATCAAACGTTGCTTCATCGGTATTTTCGATGCTGGCACTTAAATGACGACCCGCATTAGAGATTAAGGCATCGACGCGACCCGTCTTGGCAATAATATCAGCGATAACTGACTTCACCTGCTGAACATCACTGACATCACAGTAGTGATAATTGCCCTCAGACGGGGTGATATCTAAGTTATATACTGTGTAGGCCTCACGCTCTAAACGCTCAACAATAGCTTTGCCAATACCTTTACTGCCACCAGTGACAATTGCAACGTTTGTCATCATTTACCCTTAGTGGCTGTGGCCACAACCGCCTTCACCGTGCACGTGGCCGTGTGATAATTCTTCGGCAGTTGCTTGGCGAACATTAATCACTTCAACATCAAACGTTAGTGTTTTACCAGCAAATGGGTGGTTTAAGTCACAATCAGCATTGAAACGGCCCACTTTAACGATAGTCACTTGGTGGCGACCTTGGTTTGAATGAACGATTGCAGTCATACCTGGCTTCCACACTTTTGTGTTACCTTGTAAGTGCTTAAGTGGAATACGTTGAATAAGGTTATCAACTCGCTCGCCGTAAGACTCGCTAGGCTCAAGTGTTACGCTAAAGTTATCGCCAGCCGATTTACCTTCAAGGGCTTTTTCAAGACCAGGAAGCATGCCTTCAGTGCCATGGATATATGAAAGTGGCTCGCCATCTTTACTTGATTCGATTTGCTCGCCTGCTTCACTAAGTGTGTAGTGAAACTCAACCGCTGCGTCTTTACTGATCTGCATGTTATTTCTCTTTAGAATTTAAATATAGGCGCTGATTTTACGCTAACCACAAAGAGTGAGCAATCAAGGCTTTTTCAACGAGCTTTCAATGCCTGACAACATGGCTTCGCTGGCTGGTACTTGCGGCTCAGCGGGTTTTGCTTGCGGTAGGTGCAATGTCAAAATGGTGCCTGGTTTTAAAATGCTAGTGGCACTGAGTTTATTCCACGTTGCGACGTCTTTATGAGGCACGTCGTATAGCTGACTGATACTCCAAATTGAATCACCTGGTTTGACTAGGTAATCAACCGCAATGGTTGCGATGACTTCCTCATGCTGTTCAAGGTAAGGGCTGATATTGTAATCAACCATAAGTGATTCCGGCATGGTTTGGGGCTGTGATAAGCGCAATTGTTCACCGACCTTAATCAGGTTACTTGTTTTGCTATTAAGCGCTTTCAGATCCTTTACAGACATATTAAAGCGTCTGGCAATGCCATAAAGGGTATCGTCTTTTTGCACTATATACTCACCGGCAAAGTTGTTGCGAAACAGCTTACTTTGCAACAAGGTGCGGCGCTCCATAGGTAAAAGCAGAGTATGTGGACCATTTGGCGAGCTTTGGTTTTTTAAATATCCTGGGTTTAATTTGTGGAGCTGGTTATGCCCCACGCCAGATAAGTTAGCGATCACCGAAAAATCAAATTGCTGGCCAACATCAAATTCTGTGGTGAGTGCTTTATTCGCTAATTTAGGGCGCTTTAAGCCTTGTTCAGGATGCTTTAGTAAATAGCTAAGTGCCAAAAGTTTAGGTATATATTCAGCGGTTTCTTTTGGTAGCGATAGCGACCAATAGTCAGTTTTTTTGCCAAGCTTTTTATTTTTTGCGATAGCTTTTTTAACGCGTCCTTCACCACTGTTATAGGCTGCAAGGGCATGCAGCCAGTCACCATCAAAGCGTTTATGTAAGTAACTTAAATAAGCTAAAGCGGCATCGGTTGAAGCGAGTATGTCTTGGCGACCGTCATACCATTGGTCGCTTTGCACACCAAAATGATAAGCCGTTGCGCCGACTAACTGCCAAACACCAACGGCTTGCTCTGATGATCGTATTGTTGGTCTAAAATCACTTTCAACAAAGGGTAATAGGGCCAGCTCCATCGGTAGCTTCTGTTGCTCGATACGTGTGACGATATGATACAAATAAGGTGCCGCACGTTTATTTACTTTAATCAGGTAATTGGGCTGTTTTAAATACCATTTTACTCGTGCAGATGTATGTTTATTGGTTTGAAATACCAGCGTTAAATTGTTGGCGATATGCTGCCATAGATCTTTCGAGCGAGGCTTTGCTAGCGGGGTATTATTGACTGCTATGGGCGCAGAAACAGGACGTGGTTCAACAGCTGTTGAATCGACAAACTCACTAGGTGCTTGTTGGGTTGTTAAATCGGGCTCATAATGGCTAAAAATCTCCGGCCTTGCCCGTTGTTGTTCTGTTTCTTGCTGAGTTACTTGGCATCCTTGTAAGCCAATAAACAAGCTCAGCAAAAGTAAATATTTCAAACTTACTTGAGCCATATAATAAAATCCTTTTACTATTTTAGCCCTATTTTGACAATTTGCTTTGTTTAAGTCCAGCTTCTAGAAACATAGAAAACGCTCTTTCGCCCACTTCATCAAGCTGGTATTGCTGTTTAACCTCTGCAGGAAAAAGCGGAATTAATTCACTCACTGGTTTATCTGGCGAGGAATTTGTCATCTCTTGAATGGTTTTTAAAAACCTTAAAGGGAGTGCAAGTTCAGCAGGTGTCAGTGGCTTACCGTGACCCGGTAAAATTGTTGTCAGTGTGGTATTTTTTTGGATACCTTGCAGCGTGGTTATCCAGCTAGAAAATGTACCATGCCCAGGATAGGGTAAGCTGTCGACTATATCGCCACCTAACAGCACGCGACCTTGATCTGCACTTAAAGTGAGATCGCCTTTAGTGTGTGCTTGATACGGTGTAATAACGATAGGGTAATTACCAAGGTCTAGCTGTGTTGGTTCAGTAATGCTAATCGCTGGTGGCTTTAAGGTGAGCTCTCGCCAGCGAAATAAGCGTTTTTTAGCAAGTTCTAGTTTGTCGCGCCAAATAGCTTGTTGATCTTCAGGTTGATTGGCAAGGCGTTGATAGCTCAATTCAATACTTTTTTCATAACCATCTAATTTATCTGTCAATGCTTGCTGCATCGCTACAAACTCAGTTGCTACTTGCTGATGCACAATAAGCTTAGCTTCAGGGAACTCAGCCTGTAAAACGGCCAAGCCTAGCAGGTGATCATCATGATAATGGCTCGCTACTAAATAACATAATGGTGTTTTTAAGCGTTTTTTTAACTGCACTGCGAGCTTTTCTACTTCGGCAAAGTTACCACTGGCATCAAACATTAATGCGCATTCTTTACCTTCAATCAGCACTTGATTCGAATCGTAAAAACGCAGTTTATTTTGTTGTTGTAGAAATTGGATTTCGGGACTGATGCTATGCCAGCTAACGCTTGCTTGGGCGCTATAGCTTACGAAAAGACAGATCAAAAAAGCACAAAATCGCATAGTGTTTCGCTCTGATAATGGTTAGTAGAATTGATTGTAAACAAAAAAAGCGCAGGATGCGCTTTTTTCTAAATACTAAGGTGCTGGCTGAGCTTATCTATTAAGCTGTCATGTTGTTGCTCTTGTTCTGCTTGTTGAGATTTAACTTCAAGCAATTCATGACTTAAATGTAATGCTGCCATCAGCAACGCTTTTTGGTCATTGCGAACCGATGAGCGTTGTTTCATTTGCTCCACTAAGTCATTCAAATTTTGTGCAGCAGCAACTAGGGCGTGTTCTTGCCCAGGTGGGCAAGAGAACTCATGTTCTTTACCTAGTAGCTCTACGGTGACCCGCTGACTTTGTGGGCCGCTCATTAGCTAGCCTGTTGAACGCTTTGTAATTTCTCAAGCAGGCCAGTTAGTGTGCTGCTTGTATCTTTTTGTTTCTCTTCGTTTTCTAGTACTTCTAGTTGCAGAGTTTCGTTCTCATCTAAAAGCTTAGAGTTTTGCTCTTGTAAGCTTTTAACTTCGCTTTCAAGTTCACTGTTGCGAAGAATTAACTTGTCGATCAGTTGTTCGAGTTGGGAAAGAGTTTCGTTATTCATAAATGCGCTCATAAAACTGTGATTATTGTCATGCAA
Organism: Pseudoalteromonas sp. P1-26; assembly: GCF_001401795.1. Taxonomy (NCBI): domain Bacteria; kingdom Pseudomonadati; phylum Pseudomonadota; class Gammaproteobacteria; order Alteromonadales; family Pseudoalteromonadaceae; genus Pseudoalteromonas; species Pseudoalteromonas sp. P1-26. The sequence continues at coordinate 102,189 of NZ_LKDX01000005.1, forward strand.
ATGTAAAGGAAAGTGTCTTGATATGCCAGCATTTACGGCCGTTTTAGAGGATTTTTATTTATTATTAAGGTGTAATTCAGCGTAGCGGCTTTTTTATTCATTTATGATTCACCAAAACGCCAGATGCTAGGATCATTTTCTGTTTATCATGTACAATATGGCTATTCATTTTTAATGCAGTTTTGCATTTGGCGACTTATAAATATGCTTAGTTATCGACACTCTTTTCATGCAGGTAACCCTGCTGATGTTCTAAAACATCTTGTTCTAGCTGAAGTTCTTAAATACCAAACAATTAAAGACAAACCGCTTGATTATGTGGACACCCACTCAGGTGCTGGCTTTTTTGAACTTGCAGGCAGTGATGCACAAAAAACACAAGAGTATTTAGATGGGATTGCTAAGCTTTGGCAGCATAACAGTGAACACAATGCACTTAATGAGTATATTGAGCTGATTAAATCATTTAACTCAAATGGTAATTTAGATTTTTACCCTGGTTCGCCAAAAATTGCAGAGCACTTTTTACGTCGCCAAGATAACGGTTGGTTCTTTGAGTTGCATCCACGTGACTTAGAGTTACTGCAAGACAACATGAAAGGTAAGCGTTCTATTCGCGTACGTGGTGAAAACGGCTTTCAAGGCTTAATTGGTTTATTACCACCAGCATCACGTCGAGCTTGTGTGCTTATTGACCCTCCATACGAAATTAAAAACGATTACGATACGGTTGTTAACACTCTTGTTAAGGCGCATAAACGCTTTGCAACTGGAACGTACATGATTTGGTATCCGGTTGTAGATCGTGAGCGAATTGACAGAATGGAAGCGGGTTTAATCGCATCGGGTATGCGTAACATTCAGCTTTTCGAGCTTGCAACAGAGGCAGACACCGACGTTCACGGTATGACAGCATCGGGTATGATAGTGATCAACCCGCCATGGAAACTAAAGCAAACAATGGATGCGGTATTACCAGAGCTTGTTTCATTACTAAGCGATAGCAGTGGTTTTTATCGCAGTGAACAGTTAGTTGAAGAATAATTTCTCCAATACAAAAACGCCCAGCAATTGCTGGGCGTTTTTTTATTTAACTGTTGTTAATTCATATAAGTCGCTGCGAAGGTCGCAAGTGGCTCATCACTATCATCTAACAAGGTTAACTGTTCACCATTGATAGAGAACTTAGCTGTTGCCGCAAGTGCTGCAGACATGGCCGCTTCAATATCCATTTGTGATACACACATTTTTTTGGTGCTTGCTAATGGGTTGAATGTAAGCGTCTGCTCGTTAACCTCGTAACTACCTGAGAAGTTATTACATCCTAAGTGACCATTGGTTGAACCATCGTCTTTAAACTGTACGAAAGGTTCTTTATTTTCAACGGTGATAGCCTCACCGCTGATTGTAACTGCTTTCCAATACGTATTGGTCAATGTCACGTCTGGCTTTTTCGCTGATACTTTTGTCACTGTCACCTTGTACACATCATCCGTCGCATCTTCGGCAAATGGATTATTGTGAGTGGTGCTGATGTAAAGTAATTTACCTTGATTCTCAATGCGTGCACTCACACTATAGCGGTGACGGTCAGCAATTTTGCTTTCGTCATACTCAAGTGCCACGTTATATGGTGGCGCACCATTTAATTCAATTTCTTGTTCGCTGATAACCTCTGCTTTGGCATCCATTTTTGATACATCAGCAAGTTGTACTTTTAATACTGAACCCGGTGGCAGCATGCTGCGGTCTAAATAAATAACCTGAGTATTGAGGGTTTTCATTGTTGATTGCTCAGCTTGTGGTGCGGCAGAGTCTTCACCACAACCTGTTAATACTAAGCTGCTCCCTAAGATCATTAAACTGCATAGAGAAGCGCGTTTGAAAGATGAGATGGTATCCGAAGCCATGATTGTTTCCTTGCGTTTTAGGGTTATGCGTCTTTGTAATTGAATAAGCATAAAGTTCGCTGACTTAATCATAGCTTAATTAACAAAAAATGGGCACTAGGCCCATTTTCTTAATTACGGATTCGCTTTAAAAAGCAAATTGAGTGTTCGTTATTTTTTCACGTATTTGGTAAGAATAACAATGCGTTGACCATCAACACGGCCTTCAATATGTTCTGGGTTGCTCGTTAAGCCAATGTTTCTTACTGCTGTGCCACGCTTAGCAACAAGGCTGCTGCCTTTCACATCAAGATCTTTAATAAGTGTCACAGTGTCACCCGCTTGAAGTACAACACCATTACTGTCGATGTGTTTAATATCGTCATCTTCAGCTAGGGCTGTTTGCGCCCATTTTAACGTGTCTTCTTCAAGATAAATCATATCGAGTGCGTCTTGTGCCCAACCGTTATCAGCAGCTAAACGCTTCAACATGCGATAAGCCACAACTTGTACAGCCGGTGTTTGACTCCACATGCTGTCGTTCAAGCAATGCCAGTGGTTTGCAGTTAAATCAGCATTATTTTCAATTTGATCTTTACAGGTTTGGCAAACGTAAATGCATTTATCAGAATGAGCCTCTGTAACAGGTGGCACTTCGTAAACAGATAGATTGTCTGTATTAGTGCAAAGTTCACATTGGTTATTACTGCGTTCGATTAGGGCTTGTTCAATGCTCATAGGAGGCTCTTTTAGTTAACAAGGTAAGAAAAACAGCGCGCATTATAGCAAAAGCAGGTCCAAAGCGGAATATCCCTAATTATTGTAGGGGTATGCTTTTTGTGTATTTATTGATTATGGCATCTAAGCGGCCAGAATTTTTAAGTTCTTTGATTGCTGTATTTATTTTTGGTAACAATGATTGATGCTCACTGCGCAGGCGAATTTTTAGATTACCTAGCGAATGTAATGCACCAAAGCTGATATCTGCATCAAATTGCTCAGCCCAATATAATGCTGGCAGTTTATCAATTATGACGACCTCAATTCGTTGCATTTTTAACGCCTGAATGAGTTGTTGTTCAGAGTGAAAATCAACCCGTTTAAAGCGGTTATCGTCATAATAGTAATAGCCTAAAACAGTCCCTACGGGTTGATTACGAATACTGTTGAGTTGCTGCCATTGAGCCACAGAGCTTTTTAAGCTCACTAGATACTCTTCAACGGCAAACAGGGTGTTTGAGTAACTAAACTGTGGATTTTGTTTTTCTGTCTGGCTCAGCCATTCGGGGCTTATGACATCAAAATCGATATGTCCTTGGTGAAGGTATTTAACGGTTCGTTTTGCAGGAAGCTCGACATGCTGCACTTGAATATCAGCAAGCAGCATAACTTGTTTGATAATTTCAGGAAGGATCCCTGGATTGCTTTTATCATCAATATAGTAAGGATAGTAGTTCCCAGAGCCGGTTACATTGTATTTCAGTACAGGTTGCTGCTCAGCCAAAACTGCTTGAGTAAGAAAAAGTAAAATTAAGAAAATCGAGTTAGAGAAGCGCAATGGTCTGATTGAATTCGTTTTCATGTACCTAGTTTGGTTGGGTTTTTGTTTTTTAGCAAGGTAAACATCTTTCACTATACTTATAACAATAGTAATGTGGAGATAGCCACATCTAAGTGAGAAGTAGAATGTCAGAATTAAGTATGGAAGGTAACAAAAGTCAGAGCGTGACTCAGTATATAGCCCGGCAGCCAATATTTAATGCTGATAAAAGTTTGTATGCTTACGAATTATTGTATAGAGAATCGAGCGATAATGTCTTTCCGGTAGGCACCAGTGATGGCCAAGCAACGGGGCGACTGTTTTTTAATGCGTTAATGTTGATGGGACTCGAGAAGCTAACGGGCTTTCAACCTGCGTTTATCAACCTATCGACCGACGCTATTTTGGATGACTTCCCTAAGTTGCTGCAACCACGCAGTGCGGTTATCGAAATAGTGGAGCGGGCTACTAGCATTCCAAAAGTAGTAAGCCGCGTTAAGCAATTAAAACAAGAAGGCTATTTGTTCGCGCTTGATGATTACGATGGCACAGATAAATGGCAAGATATTTTGCCTTTAATGGATTTTATTAAGCTTGAAGTCACGCAGCCGATTATCAAAACCAACATGATGATCAAAAAGCTCAAACGTAGTTTCCCAGAGACCACTATCATAGTGGAGCGCATTGAAACTTATGAAGACTTTAAGCAACTAAAAGCGGCTGGTTGCGACCTGTTTCAGGGCTACTTTTTTGCCAAGCCAGAGCTTTTAAGTTTTGGTAATGTTGAACCATCAAAAGTTGCCGTGCTTGAATTACTTAACTGTACTGCGCAAACAGATTTAAATTTTGACGCAATTCAACAACGAGTTGCTAAAGATATAGGCCTTACAGCACGCATTTTAAAATTAGTTAATGCGCGAATCAGTAATAGTCAGCAAACAATTCGTTCGATTTCACAAGCGGTTATTTACCTTGGTGAAGACGCGATTAGACAATTTGTACGGGTATTAGCGCTGAGCGAGTTAGGCAATGATAAACCGCAAGAGCTAACTAAACTGGGCTTAACAAGAGCTAAATTTATTGCGCTGATGCTTGAACCTGGTGGTAAAGACCTAGCTGAGCAGGGTTATTTAGTCGGTTTACTATCCGTACTTGATGCTATTTTAGATATGGAGCTTGATATCATTGCCAAAGAGTTTTCACTGGGTAGTGAGCTTTCGAGCGCACTGTTAAACTTTAATGGCATGCAAGGTGCGAGCTTACAACTCGTTAAGGCGATGGAAGAAGAGCAGTGGCAAACTGCTCATGAGCTGCTAATGATGATCCGCCCTGCGTCAAAGATGGATGTGGTTTTTCAAGCTATGTACGATGCCCGTGCTTATGCCGATGAAGTGTTCGCAAGCTTATCATCGGTTACAGACTAAAAGTGCAGAGTTCGTTATGATGCGGGCTCTGAGTATTAAAAAGGTTTGTAACTAATGCGTGTTGTTTTTCCAGTACTGGCTATTTTAATTGCCTTGGCGTTACTAATTCCTGGTGTAACCCAGCCTGTGCTCACCCTAGAAGGAAAAATCGATAAATCTAAGCTTGCCAAAACAGGTATTGAAATGATTGCCGATGAAGGCGATCGCAATACCCGTAGCGTGTTAATGATGGCTTCAAGCATGTTGGGGCTTGATAAGCTTGAAGGTGAAATAGATGCCTACAAAAAAACACGCAGCATTTGGGGCACCGTGAATGAGCTAGCCAATAACAAAAATTACCTTGTTGCCGCGCTTGTTGCAGTGTTCTCGATTGTTATTCCCACTTTAAAACTCTTGATGCAATTGCTTTATTGTTTTTTACCTGCGAATAGATTTAAGCATTTGCTCGGTCAACTCATACAGGGCCTAAGTAAATGGAGCATGGTCGATGTGTTTGTGATTGCATTAATCGTGTCTTATTTGGCTGGTAATGCCGATGGGCAAATGGGCGAGCTAATCAAAATGCATGCCGAACTGGGGGATGGATTTTGGTATTTTACTGGCTATTGCCTGTTTGCTATTGCTGCCAGCAGTAACATAAAAATAGATAAACCCTTGTCGAGCGCGTAAATTTTGGGCTACAATTTGGGCAATTAATTTTTAAGGTATGATGATGACGCGACTTTCAAGCTACTTATTGATAGCTATGATGCTGCTCACTTTTGTGGGTCAGTCAATTGCGTCTGTTGCTATGGTGTGTGATATGCCACATGCCAGTATGCAGATGGATCATCATGCTAATATGAGTGCTGACAGCGACATGAGTGATATGGATTGTTGCCATGAAGACGTAATGGATAACAGCGATTGTGCGTGTCCGTTCAATGCCTGTACAGCTCATTCACTCCTGCCGTTAAATGATTTAGTTGTTAAATCAATTAAGCAATCAGAAAAAGTCACCGTGTTAGGCGCCAGCCAGCTTAGTTTCCACGCAAGTTCTTTATATCGTCCACCTATTACTGCTTAAGCAGGATAGGTCTGTCTAAAATTCAGTAAAACGCTGAAATACTCCTTATTCTGCACCCAAAATCTATTGTTTTTTAACCATTTTTAAGATTTTTGGAGCATGTGATGATTCACAGCAAATTGATTAAGGCGCTTTCTCTAGGCGCAGTATTGATAACCTCAAGTTTAGTGAAAGCAGAGCCATTGGCGCTCAATCAGGTGATTGATTATGCATTGACTCACGAGCCTTGGTTACAGGCAAATAAATACCAGCAACAGGCGATAGAAGCGCAAAGCATTGCGGCAGGTACCTTGCCAGATCCAGTGTTAACCGTTGGACTCATGAACTTACCAACCGATGGCTTTGCCTTTGACCAAGAGGGTATGACGCAATTCAAAGTGGGCTTGTCACAACAATTTAGCCGAGGTGATAGTCTTGCCTTACAGCAACAAGCTTTAAAACAATCGGCTGAACAATACCCTTGGCTAAGAGCTGACCGCCAAGCACAGATTAAAGCCATTGTTAGCGAAGCATGGCTAAATGCCTATCGCGCACAAAAAAGCATTCAACTGATCAGCCAAGATAAAGCCTTATTTAATCAGCTTATTGATATTACAGAAGCAAGCTATGCCAATACACTTGGTGCGACTCGCCAGCAGGATATTATTCGCGCCCAGCTAGAGCTGACTCGGCTTGAAGATAAGCTGGTGATGTTAGAGCAACAGTTTGATAGTGCAAAAAAACGACTAGCACAATGGCTACCTATTGAAATGCTAAACGGTGCAGTGAGCGATGAAAATACCAAGGTGACCGCAGTAATGGCTTATCAAGAGCTTGCGCCATCGGGGGTGACTGAAGTGCTGATGAATCACCCGGCAATTATTGCTATTGATCATGCTATGCGTGCCAAAAACACCCAAGTGAAAGTGGCTAAAGAAGCGTATAAGCCGCAATTTGGTATGAACCTAGGCTATGGCTATCGTGATGATACCCCGATGGGTGACTCTCGCGCTGACTTATTCTCTATTGGGGTAAGTGTTGATTTACCGCTGTTTACTGATAACCGTCAAGATCAACAAGTTAATGCCGCAATAGCTAATGCCGAGGCGGTAAAAACCAACAAACTTATTACCCTACAAAAACTGCAAGGTCAGTATTTTAAAGAGCTTAGCCAACTAAGCCGACTTGCTCAGCGCAAAGCACTATATCAACAGCAGCTTTTACCGCAAATGGCGGAGCAAGCCGAAGCGACTTTAAATGCTTACACCAACGATGATGGTGACTTTTCAGAAGTGATGCGTGCACGCATCAGCGAACTTAACGCAAAAATTGATGCATTGAATATCGAAATAGACAAACAAATAACCCTCGCTCGCCTTAACTATTACGCAGCAGCAAAAGATAACCAAATAAATGCAGCACAAAGCCAAGGAGCTACCAATGAATAATACAGTGAAATTAGTTATCGCCTTGGCGGTAGGTGCGGCATTGGCAACGGCTTTAAATAAACTAGCTGAGCCAGATCATGAAGCTATGCCAAGCGCTGAGAAAAAGCCCTTATATTGGGTGGCGCCTATGGACAGTAATTACCGCCGTGATGAACCGGGTTTATCGCCAATGGGTATGGAATTAGTCCCCGTTTATGAGGAGCAAAGTAGCGCTGAAGACAGCCCTGGTACTGTGAGAATCTCACCAGCAGTCGTTAATAACTTAGGGGTAAGAACAGCGCCTGTAAGGTTTAAATCATTACAAACGACGGTTGATACGGTTGGTTATGTGCAATACGACCAAGACCAACTCGTGCATATTCACCCTCGTGTCGAAGGTTGGATAGAAACCTTATATGTAAAAGCTGCAGGTGACCAAGTTAAGCAAGGCGAGCCACTTTATACCTTGTATTCTCCACAGCTAGTGAATGCACAAGAAGAGTTATTGCTTGCCCTTAAACGTAACAATGCAGTGCTTATACGTGCCGCAAAAGCACGCTTAGCCTCACTGAATGTTTCTGACGATTTTATTACCCAATTAGAGCAAAGCCAAAAGGTCAGACAAAACATTACCTTTTATGCCAAGCAAAGTGGCGTATTGGATGAGTTAAATATCCGCGAAGGTTTCTTTGTGAAACCGGGCACAACCATGATGAGTATTGCTCACCTAGAAGAAGTGTGGGTTGAGGCTGAAGTTTTTGAGCGTCAAGCAGGGCTAATTCATAAAGGCTTGCCAGTTACTATGAGCTTAGATTACTTACCGGGTAAGCGCTGGCAAGGCAAGGTCGATTATATTTACCCAACCCTTGATGAGAAAAACCGTACCCTTCGTGTGCGTTTACGCTTTGCCAACCAAAATGGCTTACTCAAACCGAATATGTTTGCTGAAGTCAGCATTACTACTAAGCCAACTGAGCCGCAATTAGTCATCGCAAAAGAAGCGGTGATCCGCACCGGTAGCCAAGACCGTGTGGTGATTGATTTAGGTGAAGGGCGCTTTAAGTCAGTGGCTGTGACGCTAGGTCGTAGTGATAATCATGATGTCGAAATTTTATCAGGCTTATTGAAAGACGATAACGTAGTGGTTTCAGCGCAGTTCTTAATAGATTCCGAATCAAGTAAGAGTTCTGACTTTATGCGTATGCAAGAGCCAGATAGTGACAGCGCAATGGTCAATGGCGTGATCAACAGCATTGACCGTGAAGCCCGCACAGCCGTGATCAGTCGTGAGGCTATCCCTAAGTGGGGACGCGAGGCTGCAACTATGGAATTTCATTTTTCGCCGCGTATCGATATGTCTAGTTTACAAAGTGATGATGAAGTGCATTTTACCTTTAAGTTGGTAGACGGTGAGTTTGTGATTTTTGACATCATGACCATGAGCCACCCTATGCAAGGAGAAATGCAATGATAGCTGCCGTGATCCGTTGGTCAGTCGGTAATCGCTTCTTTGTATTACTGCTGTCTTTAATGTTGGCGGGCTTTGGGATTTTTTCTTTAAAGAATACCCCAGTTGATGCCTTGCCTGACTTATCTGATGTACAGGTTATTGTAAAAACGTCTTACCCAGGACAAGCGCCTCAAGTGGTGCAAGATCAAGTAACGTTTCCTATCACTACAGCCATGTTGTCGGTGCCGGGTGCTGAAACGGTAAGGGGCTTTTCGTTTTTTGGTGACTCTTATGTATACGTTATTTTTAACGAAGACACCGACCTTTATTGGGCACGTAGCCGGGTGCAAGAGTATTTGAGTCAAGTAAGTGCTCGCTTACCAGATTCAGCAAGGCCTGAACTTGGCCCTGATGCAACAGGTGTGGGTTGGATTTACTTGTATGCGCTGGTGGATAAAACCGGTAAGCACGATATTAGTCAGCTACGCAGCCTGCAAGATTGGTTTTTAAAGTTTGAGCTGCAAACGGTGCCGGGTGTATCAGAAGTAGCGTCTGTTGGTGGTATGGTTAAGCAGTATCAGGTGAATGTCGACCCCGATAAATTGCGTGCTTATGGTATTCCGCTGAGTTTAATTCAAACAGCAATTAAGCAAGGTAACCAAGAGCGTGGTGCCTCAGTGGTCGAAATGGCTGAAGCTGAATACATGGTATCAAGCACAGGTTATATTAAAAGTGTCGCAGATTTAGAAGCCATTCCGCTGGGTACTAATGCCAATGGCACGCCACTGCAATTACGTGATGTGGCTGATATAAAACTTGGGCCGCAAATGCGCCGTGGTATTGCCGAACTAAACGGCGAGGGTGAAGTAACTGGTGGTGTGGTTGTGATGCGCTTTGGAGAAAACGCCGAAGCAACCATTAAACTCGTAAAAGAAAAGCTAGAGTCGCTCAAAAAAGGCCTGCCAGAGGGGGTTGAAATCATCCCTGTGTACGACCGCTCAAACCTTATTACCCAAGCGCTTGATAACTTAAGCTCAAAGTTAATTGAAGAATTAATTGTCGTGGCCTTAGTGTGTGTCGTGTTTTTATTCCATATACGCTCATCGATCGTAGCCATTATCACGTTGCCAATGGGTATTTTAACGGCTTTTGTGGTGATGTATTGGCAAGGTATAAACGCCAATATCATGTCGCTTGGCGGGATAGCGATTGCCATTGGTGCAATGACCGATGGCGCTATCGTGATGATAGAAAATATGCATAAGCATATGGAGAAAACCCCACTGACCGATGAAAATCGTTGGCAAGTGGTGATGGACTCAGCCGCAGAAGTCGGGCCCGCGTTATTCTTTAGTTTATTGATCATCACTGTCAGCTTTATGCCGGTGTTTATTCTTGAAGCACAAGAAGGGCGCATGTTCTCGCCACTGGCTTATACAAAAACCTATGCGATGGCAGCTTCGGCTGGTTTAGCGATTACACTTGTGCCGGTATTAATGGGCTACTTTATTCGCGGTAAGGTTATTTCGGAGCAGAAAAACCCTGTAAACCGCTTATTAGTGGCAGCCTATAAACCCTTGTTAAATGCAGTATTAAAAGCACCGAAAACAACATTGGTACTGGCATTAGTGTTGGCTGCTATCGGCTTTTACCCGGTTAATAAAATTGGCAGTGAGTTTATTCCTCCCCTTGATGAGGGCGACTTAATGTATATGCCAACGACTTACCCAGGTATTTCAATTGGTAAGGCCCGCGAAATCTTACAGCAGACCGATAAGCTAATTGCCAGTGTTCCAGAGGTTGAGTCGGTATTTGGTAAGGTTGGTCGAGCGGATACTGCCACAGATCCTGCGCCGCTGACCATGATCGAAACCTTTATTCAGTTAAAGCCAAAGTCACAGTGGCGCGAGGGTATGACAACCGAAAAACTGAAAAAAGAGCTCGATAATCTGGTTAAGTTCCCAGGGCTTACCAATGCGTGGGTTATGCCAATCAAAACGCGAATCGACATGCTTGCTACTGGGATTAAAACGCCTGTAGGGATTAAAGTCGCAGGGCCAAAGCTGAGTGAAATTCAAAAAATCGGTGAGCAAATTGAAGTCATCTTAAAAGATTTACCGGGCACGGCTTCGGTTTATTCTGAGCGCGTTGCCGGCGGTCGTTACATCAAAGTCGATATCAACCGTGAGAAGGCTGCGCGTTACGGTTTAAACATTGCTGATGTGCAACAGGTTGTTGCTACTGCTATCGGTGGTATGAATGTGACCGAAACTGTTGAAGGGCAGGAGCGTTACCCAGTTAACTTACGTTATCCACAAGATTATCGCGACTCGCCAGAAGAGCTTAAGTTGTTACCGATAGTAACACCAAACGGACAGCGTATCGCATTGGCTGATGTTGCCCATGTCTTTATCGAAGATGGCCCGCCGGGTATTAAAAGTGAAAATGCACGTATTAATGGCTGGAGCTTAATCGACATTGAAGGCAGTGATATCGGCAGTTATGTTGAGCGTGCGCAACAAGCGCTGCATGAGCAACTTGAGCTACCTGCTGGTTACTCAATTACGTGGGCGGGGCAATATGAATATATGGAGCGCGCAAAAGCCAAACTCAGTTATGTATTGCCACTCACTTTGGCAATCATTGTGGTGCTGTTATACCTCAATTTTAGAAGCTTTATTGAGGTGGCAATGATCATGCTGACCTTACCGCTTGCCATGATAGGCGGTATTTGGCTGATGTACCTTGAAGGTTTTAACTTCTCGGTTGCTGTTGGGGTTGGTTTTATTGCCTTAGCTGGAGTTGCTGTAGAAATAGGCGTAATTATGCTGGTTTATCTCAACCAAGCTTATCAAGATGCCAAAGCGCAATCAGCACAGTTTACGGTTACAGAACTGCGCCAAGCAATCATCAATGGTGCAGGCCTTCGGGTTAGACCAGTGATGATGACAGTCGCCACTATTATCATAGGGTTATTGCCAGTGCTTTATGGCACTGGAACGGGCAGTGAGGTGATGAGCAGAATAGCCGCGCCTATGGTCGGCGGGATGCTCAGTGCCATAGTTTTAACACTACTAGTGTTACCTGCGCTTTATTTTATATGGCGTAAACGCCATCTATAAATTTTACAGTCAGTGTGTAACTTGTACGCTTTTACTTGCTGCAAGTTACACACTTTATTTTTAAGTAGCTGAAAATTAATGATTTTATTGCTGGTGTGATTTATGCAAAGTCATATTAAATTGATTTTGATAAGGAATGCACATGCAAGTTAAAACAATACAACAAGTTTATGATTGGACCGTGTTATTTCATACTCAAATGGCAGCCAATTTCCACAGTGTTAAAGACTTACTGGATGAGCATAATCAAATGCTGGTGGACTATTATCTGCAATATGAGAAGAAACTAGCAGAAGATCTCGTTGGCTTTAAAGCCATTACTGAAATAAACACACTAGATACCTATTGCTATGAGTATTTTGCTGAAAACCCAGAGCTAATTACTTTTAACGATATCAGCACAGATCAGCAAATTGATGAAAAGGCGATTCAGGTTTACTTAACCACGCAACACCAAAAAGTAATCGACTTATACGAGTACTTGGTATCGCGAGCTGATACAGAACAAAGCAAAGAAAAGCTTGAGCGTTTACTTGAGCTTGAACATCAAGGCCTTAAGCAAATGATGCAAAGCTCAAACCGCCATATGGATATGTAATCGATTAATAGATTAATCTATTAATCGATTAATCTATTAATCTATTAATCCGCTTAATGAAAATCGAGTAAGAAGCCGACTTTTTTAAGGTATTTTTGCTCTTGCTGTAAGTCAGCTAAAAGCAAGGTATGTTCTTTAAGCCACTTATTGTGAAACTTTAAGAACATACTATTTTGCTTGGCTGTTACCTCAAGTTTAAAACCTTGATCGGTAATACGCTTTTGATTCAGTAGTACCGCTAAGCGCAAAATCACAATAAGCTGCAATATTTCATAATGCTGCATGGTATGCAGTGCAGGAAACTCTTCTAAACGAATTTTTTTCCGATAAAAACGGATCATGCAACTAAGCAAGGTTTGTTGTTGCTGCGTAAAGCCTGGTAATTGGCTATTCGCAACGATATACGCACTGTGCTTATGTATCCCTGATGAATTAACCCCTAAGCCAATTTCATGCAGCTGCGCGGCCCAATCCAGCAAGTTGATGTAGTCAGGATCGGTAAGTTGCCATGCCTCTTTTACTTGTTCAAACAGCCATTTTGCAGTTGACGAGACGCGGTTAGCATGCTCTTTATCTATGGCGTTACGCTCAGATAGGTTCGCAATGGTATTAGTGCGAATATCTTTGTGGGCGAGCTTTTGCTGCATTTCATGTAGCAGGCCTTCACGAAGTGAAAAGTCGCTGTATTGCAACGCTTCGATTTTAAACAGCCTAAATATCGCAATTAAAATAGCTAAACCACCACAAATACTCACTTGCCGCTCAGGTGTAAGACCTTCAATTTGTAGCGCTTTTATTTGTTTAGCTGCAATAAACTGAGTTTTTAGTTCTAATAATCGCTCTAATGTAATCAGCTCTTGCTCGGCATCGTTAGCATTGATCATGGCAAGGATAGATTTAATAGTGCCTGATGTTCCCACCACAGATTGCCAGCCAGCCGATAAGTAGTTGGCGAAAATCACTTCGAGTTCTTGCTCTGCGCGAACTTCAGCTTTGGCAAAGCGCTTAGCAGTGATTTGTCCATCTGCAAAAAACTGCTTGGTGTAACTAACACAGCCCATATTGCGGCTAGTAAGTAGCTTGTGCTTAAAGTGTTTGCCAATGATGAGTTCGGTACTGCCGCCGCCGATATCAATGACTAAGCGGTTTTCATCGTGATGAATGTAATGGGCAACACCTTGGTAAATTAAGCGCGCTTCCTCCTGCCCCGATATTACTTCGATTGGGTAAGGAAACACTTTACTTGCTTGGGTTAAGAACGAATGAATATTTTTAGCGCGGCGTAATGTGTAAGTTGCCGCCACTTTGACATTCTCAAGGGGGAAGTCCTGCAAGGTAGTCGCAAACTGCTTAAGAATCGCCAGCGCGCGTTCGATTGCTTCTTGGCTTAAATGATTTTTATCATCTAAGCCATCAGCTAAATAAACGCGCTGTTTTTCTTTATGTAAGATTTGCAAAGAGCCATCGACCTCTCTTGCCACCACTAAATGAAAACTATTTGAGCCTAAATCAACGGCAGCAATTGAGGGATAATCATTCATTATTATAGTTACTTTCCCATTTCTTAAGGTGGTCATAAATGGCAATTTGCGAGCGAATTTTCTTACGATTGCCGCGGCGCACATAGCTGTTTTTTTGTTCGCTATCGATTATGCGCGCTTTTGATCTATCTTTAAACTGTAGCTCAAGAATATCAATAATAAGCTGTTTTAATTTTTCATCATAAATCGGTGCGGCTACTTCAACACGGTGATCAAGATTTCGGGTCATCCAGTCTGCCGATGAAATATACACTTTTTCGTCGCCATTATTATGAAAAACCATCACCCGAGGGTGCTCTAAAAAGCGGTCAACAATGCTAATAATGCGAATATTTTCGTTAACGACAGAGGGCACTAACGAACACATGCCACGCACAATAATGCGAATTTTCACACCGCGTCTTGCGGCAAAGTAGAGGTGATCAACCAGCTCTTTATCAACAAGGTTGTTTATTTTTAGCGTAATTCGACCAGCCTTACCATGTTCTACATTGGTTATTTCAGCATCAATTAGGGACATAATAGTTTGTCGTGCGTTGACTGGCGAAATCATCAAATGATCAAATTGAAATGGCTTATAGCTGCTTTCGATAAACTTAAACACACTATCGCACTCTTCACTAATGCCATCAAACTTGGTGAATAAGCTAAAGTCAGTGTAGATTTTGGCGGTTTTTTCGTGGAAGTTACCCGTGCCTATATGGGCATATTTCACTATGTTGTTCTTTTCTTTACGGTGAATAACGCATAACTTACTGTGCACTTTCAATGCAGGAATACCAAAGATCACTTTAACACCGGCATTGCTTAGGGTTTTTGCCCATTCAATATTGTTTTGTTCATCAAAGCGCGCTTTCAGCTCAACCATAACGTTTACGTGTTTGCCATTTTTTGCTGCATTAATAAGCGTAGAGACAAGTCGAGACTGGCTCGCAACGCGATAAATATTGACCTTAATTTGGGTTACATCTGGGTCAAAAGCAGCTTGGCGTACAAACTCAAGTAAATGATTAAAGGTGTGATAAGGGTAATACAGTAAAATATCTTGCTCTGAAATGGCATCAAACACACTTGAATGATTGTTAAAAGCCGTACTTTGTAATGCAGGCAGTGGTTTGTTTTCTAAATACTGGCGGCCAACATTCGGAAATGCAATAAAGTCACGAAAATTACGGTAACGACCGCCGGGGATCAACGCATCATGTTGGCTTATATTAAGGCGCTTTTTCATCACTTTAAGCATCTCAGCTGGCATGCTCTCGTCATAAACAAGGCGCACAGGCTCTGCAGAAATACGTTGTTTTAGACCTTTTGACATTTTATCGAGCAAGCCTTCTTCAAGCTCGTCATCTAAATTGTATTCGGCATCACGGGTCAATTTGATGGCATAGCATTGAATATCATCAAAGCTAAAAAAGCTGCTAAACACATCGCGAATAAAGTAGGCGATAATGTCATCAAGCATCACAATGGTTTTGTGACGGCGCGTTTTCTCTGGTGGCAAAATAACAAAACGAGATACGCGGTCGGTTGGTACTTCCATCATGGCATAATGACTTTTTTGGTTGGTCATCTCGACAAACAAGTAGGTCATGGTGTCGTTGATTTGATCTGAGTAGTCTTTCTTTTCAGAGAGTAAAATCGGCAATATGTGTTGCAGCACATTGTCGTGGAAGAATTTTTTCAGCCAACTCAAGTGAAATTCAGATAGCTCCTCAGGTAACTCAACGTGAATATTGTGCTCGTTTAAGTCATTTAAAATGTCTTTATGAATTTGGTTAAACTTTTTACCAAGCTGCAGCACCTTACTTTGGATCTGATGAAGTAGTATTTCGTCTTCTTCAAAGTTCGCATCAGGAATTTTATTAAGTAAAATTCGACGTTTTACATCGGCAACACGAACACGGAAAAACTCATCCATGTTGTTTGAGTAAATACCTAAAAAGCGCATGCGCTCAATAATCGGGTTAGATTTATCTTTAGCTTCTTGCAGCACGCGTTCATTAAAAGACAGCCAACTTAGCTCTTTGGCAAAGTAGTTAACGGCTTGAGAAGAAGAGTGTGATGCGTTCATCTGGTTTTCCAACGTTTATAGCTAGTTAGAATATAGAGGATGCAGATGACGTTTATGTGACGTATTTATCACTTTTATGACATACATGTCAGTTATGTGACATGTATGTCGTTAATTTTAAAGCTTAGTTTAAGTTTTAATATCCCTATAAACTTGCTTGTTATGCGTCCTCAATATCAACAATTAGGTCTGTAGTAATAGACTCAAGTGCGCTGATCACTTCGTCTTTGTTCATGCCCATTGGCAAAGCGACGGTGGCAACAGCACTAAAAATTGGCACGCCCCAGTTAGGTGCACTTTGTTGTTTTGAATTTAGGTGAGTGATATTCGCCCCTTTGTGACGAATAACGCTGGCAAGCTCTTGTACAATGCCAGGTCTGTCGTTGCCAGTAATGACAAAATTGATTTGTTCAGATTTTTCTTCTGACAGAGTTTCGGCGCCGCGTTCAATTCTGATTTCTAAATACGGCAGACTATGTAATGCGTCTTGCAATTCTTGCAGGTGCTCTTCAGGTACTGCTGCCTCAATAATCCCTGCAAAGTGACCTGCAAGGTGGCTCAAATTACTGCTTAACCAGTTACCATGATGGTTTAAAATTGTGGCTGAAAGGTCTTCAACTAGGCCGGGTTTGTCTGGCCCCAAAATAGTAATTACTAACTGCTTCATACTTATATCTCTGTAAAAATGCCTCTGAAAAATGCAATAAAAGGAAGGAGGCGTTGGTTAAAAATGATTCTTATTGTCGAAAAAAATAAGTCATCTTGAGTATTGATGCAGTTTTATTGTTTGTCCAATTTTTTCCATATAGTTATAAAAAATTAGTTATAACAGTTTGTTAGGTTGTGAATTTGGTCGTTATAAATACGCAGAGCAATGTCGCAATTTGGTCATTTTTTAACTTTAAAATACGTCCCTGAAATACTCGCTTTATTACACCGAATTATGACGTTTGTAACATTACTGTCATCTTGGTGAAATATAATGCGCGCAACGTTAAGATTTAAGGGTGTTTTGATGACTTCCAATCCGAATAAACCTACCTTTCATACGGATAGAAGCCGTCTATTTAAAGACAGGTTTGCCAAGTGGGGTATTTCCGCAGGTGGCGTAATGGTGCTAGTAGCACTGCTACTTATATTCTTTTACCTTCTTTATGTTGTTCAACCTATTTTTGAGTCAGCAAAAGTAGATACACGTAACAGTGTAAAACTACAAAATGCGTCAGAAGTTGTGGGTCTTGGCATTGAAGAACAAACCGAAATTGCCTTTTTACTCGGTGAAAAAGGTAATGTGGACTTTTACAATGTTGAAAAAGAGCAATTTGGTAAAAAGATCACCACCCTTAATACAGAATTACCAAGCGATGTAAGCAGCTTCGCAAGCTCTGCACCGTTTCAGGGGCAATACGCATACGGCCTAGAAAATGGCTCTGTGGTTGTGGTTGCGCCAAAATTCTTAGTGACATTCCCGAACAATCAACGCAAGTTAACACCACGTTTAGATTACCCGTTGGGTGATATGGCGCTTGAAGTTGATGAGCAAGGTGCGGCAATCACTAAATTTGCATTTAGTCACTACGAAGATAAAACAGCTGTTGTTGCTTTAACGGCTGACAAGCGCGTTATATTCAGCAGCTTTGTGGGTGAAGAAAACATGTTCACCGGCGAAGTAGAGTGGGTTGTTGAGCGTACTGAGCTTGATATCGAAGGTCGTGTTGATGAGCTATTAATCTCACCAGATACAACACGTACATTCGTGCGTTCAGCAAATCAAATTTACGTATATGATACCCGTTACCCTTCTGAAGTTGAGCAAATTCAACTGCTTGCAGCTAACGAAGAAAACGCGAACCTAGTTTCAACTCAGCTATTGGCTGGTGCCAACTCACTGATGCTTGCTAACGATAATGGCGAAGTTTCACAGTGGTTTGAAGTAAACACTGAAAATGGCCGAGAGTTCCAAAAGATTCGTGCATTTGAAACCAGCAAGCAATCGAAACTAAACATTTTCACCGAGTTCTACCGTCGTACCTTCTTCACAGCAGGCGCTAACGGTGAGCTAGGTATTTATTACACAACTAGCGATGCTAAACTGTGGCAAGGTAAAGTAAGCGAAGGTCCAATTCAAAACTTTGCAATAGCGCCACGTTCAAATGCGGCACTTATTCTTGCTGATGACGCGCTAAAAGTAATTGAAATTCATAACGAGCACCCAGAAGTAACTTGGTCTGCGTTGTGGCAAGAGGTATGGTACGAAGGTTACCCAGAGCCGGGCTACATTTGGCAGTCAACGTCTGCAAGTGATGACTTTGAATCTAAGTTCTCATTAGTGCCAATTTCATTCGGTACGATTAAAGCGGCAATGTACGCAATGTTATTTGCGGTACCAATTGCGCTTTCAGCGGCAATTTACACGGCGTACTTTATGTCGAGTGAATTACGTAAAGTGGTTAAGCCGACTGTAGAAATCATGGAAGCATTACCAACGGTAATCCTAGGTTTCTTAGCGGGTCTTTGGTTAGCACCATTAATTGAAGAGCATTTACCTGCGATTATTGGATTATTGGTGTTGCTACCAATCGCTATTTTATTAACGGCTTTTGGCTGGAACAAGCTACCGGCGTCAATTCGTCACCGTATTCCTGAAGGTTCGCACTCAATTTTACTTATTCCAGTGGTTATTTTCATCGGCTGGTTATCGTTTGCGATGAGTAACTCAATTGAGCTTTGGATGTTTGACGGCAATGTGCGCCAGTACTTAACCAATGAACTGGGTATGACGTTTGACCAACGTAACTCACTAGTTGTTGGTATTGCGATGGGCTTTGCTGTTATCCCGACTATCTTCTCAATTGCTGAAGATGCGGTATTCAGTGTTCCTAAGCATTTATCAAACGGTTCATTAGCACTAGGTGCAACACAATGGCAAACATTGGTTCGCGTAGTATTACTAACAGCAAGCCCAGGTATCTTCTCAGCAGTAATGATGGGTCTAGGCCGTGCTGTAGGTGAAACAATGATTGTACTAATGGCAACAGGTAATACACCTATTATGGACTGGAGTATCTTCCAGGGTATGAGAACACTTGCAGCGAATATCGCGGTAGAAATGCCTGAGTCTGAGGTAGGTAGCTCGCATTATCGCATTCTATTCTTAGCAGCATTTGTATTATTCATATTCACATTCATTTTCAACACAGTGGCTGAGTTTGTTCGACAGCAACTGCGTGATAAATACAGTTCAATGTAGGTGGAGAGACACGACATGGTAAAGCAGTGGTTTAAGTCTGGTTCTCCTTGGATTTGGATGACCGGCGGTGCGGTAAGCATCAGTTTAATCTCGGTTCTTGGCTTACTAGCCATGATTGCTTGGAAAGGTTTAAGCTTTTTCTGGCCATCAGAAGTAGTGCAATTTGAGCTGCAAGGCTCAGTTGAAAAACAAACAGTGATCGGTGAGATTTATGACCGTGAACTAGTTGCAAAATCACGTATTGAGGCGACGGGCGTTGATTTATCTCATTACGATAAAGAGCAACTAGAGCGTTTATTGATTAAAACAGGTAACCGTGAGTACGTAGCTCTAGATTTCCGTTGGGTACTAGAGACAGACATCACATCGCGTACTGCGCCAGCTGAGCTTGCTGTATTCGAGCGTAGTAAAAACGGTAACTTCTACGGTTATGTAGAACAGGTTATTAAAGACGGTGAAGTTATCACTGATAACAAAATCGACGTGCTTTATGATCTTGTAGACCGTGCTGTTGACCTGAATGACCAAGCGTTAGACTTACAAAATGGTGATATTGGTCATATTAACTATGAGCTTGAACGTTTACGCTTAAGAGAAAAAGCATACCAGCTTGATAACGAACTAACCGATGAGCGTGTTGCTGAGCTTGCACAAACTCGTGCTGAGTTACGTGCTGAATACACTGTATTAGAAAAGCAGTTATTCGCGCTTCGTAAACAAGCAAAGCGTGACCAAGTAACTGTAAGAGACATGCGCGGTGAAGTGGTTACTATACCTCTGTATCAAGTTCTTGATGTGTGGTTCCCTAATGACATGGGCTTCTTTGCTAAGCTTGGTCATTACTTTGTTCAACTTGGTAAGTTTGTAGCAGATGACCCACGTGAAGCAAACACTGAAGGCGGTGTATTCCCAGCGATTTTCGGTACCGTGTTCATGGTATTACTAATGGCAGTGATTGTGACGCCGTTTGGTGTTGTTGCAGCGATTTACTTACATGAATACGCAGCAAAAAATGCCGTGACTAAGATGATCCGTATCGCGGTAATCAACCTTGCAGGTGTACCTTCGATTGTATACGGTGTATTTGGTCTAGGTTTCTTTGTATACATGCTAGGTGGCAGTATTGACCAATTGTTCTACCCTGAGTCATCGCCAAGCCCAGTATTTGGTACGCCAGGTGTGATTTGGTCTGCTTTAACGCTAGCAATTTTAACGCTTCCTGTTGTTATTGTTTCGACTGAAGAAGGTTTATCACGTATTCCAAGTACGGTTCGTCATGGTTCATTAGCACTTGGCGCAACAAAAGCAGAAACGCTATGGCGTATCATCATTCCGATGGCAAGCCCAGCGATTATGACAGGTTTAATCTTAGCGGTTGCACGTGCAGCCGGTGAAGTAGCACCACTAATGCTTGTTGGTGTTGTTAAGATGGCGCCAACACTGCCACTTGACGGTAACTTCCCATACATACATTTAGATAGAAAATTTATGCACTTAGGTTTCCACATTTACGATGTTGGTTTCCAAAGCCCTAACGTAGAAGCGGCACGTCCGCTGGTATATGCCACGGCATTCTTACTGGTATCAGTAATTATCGCCCTGAATATCACCGCGATTGGTATTCGTAACCACTTACGCGAAAAGTTTAGAGCTCTTGAGCATTAATACAGAATTTTTATAGGTAGACAGAGATGATTACAGTTGCACCACAAGTAAACCAAGCGAAAAGCGCGGCAAAGCTAGATTTAGATAACCTAACTGCAGAACAAACAGCGTTAGAGATTAAAAACTTAGATCTATACTACGGTGATAAACAAGCGCTTAGCGGCGTAAATATGAACATCCCGAAAGGTCAGGTAACAGCATTTATCGGTCCATCGGGTTGTGGTAAATCAACACTTTTACGTTGTATCAACCGTATGAACGACCTTGTTGATAGCTGTCGTATTGATGGTGAGATCTTACTACATGGTCACAATATCTATGATAAGAATGTAGATGTTGCTGCACTACGAAGAAATGTCGGGATGGTATTCCAACGTCCTAATCCATTTCCAAAATCAATCTACGAAAATGTCGTTTATGGCCTACGCTTACAAGGTATTAAAGAAAAGCGTAAACTAGACGAAGTGGTTGAACAATCTTTACGTGGCGCGGCATTATGGGATGAAGTTAAAGACCGTTTACACGATAGTGCATTTGGCCTATCGGGTGGTCAGCAACAGCGTCTTGTTATTGCTCGCTCAATTGCTATCGAGCCTGAAGTACTACTTCTGGATGAGCCTACATCGGCACTAGATCCAATTTCTACTTTAGTTATCGAAGAGCTAATTAACGACTTAAAGAATAAGTTTACCGTGGTAATCGTTACTCACAACATGCAACAGGCTGCTCGTGTATCAGACCAAACTGCGTTTATGTACATGGGTGAGTTGATTGAGTATTCAGATACCAATACGTTATTTACAACACCAAGCAAGAAGAAAACAGAAGACTACATTACAGGCCGTTACGGTTAGTCAATAAAGTCACTTGGTACCGTAAACGAAATTTATAGAGGTAGACAATGGAACATAATATCAATAAACACATTTCGGGCCGCTTTAATGAAGAGCTTGAAAATGTGCGTAACCATGTATTAAACATGGGTGGTTTAGTTGAGCAACAACTAAACAGTGCACTGGATGCTGTTAGTAATGGTGATGCCGATCTTGCACAAAAAGTTCGTGAAAACGACTACAAAGTAAATGCAATGGAAGTGAACATCGACGAAGAATGTACACGCATTATCGCTCGTCGTCAGCCGGCAGCGAGTGACTTACGTCTTGTAATTGCTATTGCAAAAACAATTGCCGATTTAGAGCGTATTGGTGATGAAGCTGAGCGTATTGCTAAAGTTGCGCTGGACTCATTCACAAAAGATCAGCAAGACCTACTGGTGAACATTGAAAACATGGGTCGCCAAGTATCAAAAATGCTTCATGATGTACTTGATGCATTTGCACGTATGGATGTGCAATGTGCGTTTGAAGTACATAAAGAAGACGCCAAAGTTGACCGCGAGTACGAAGCAATTACCCGTCAAATCATGACATATATGATGGAAGATCCACGCTCAATCCCGAAAATTATGGATTTAGTGTGGTCAGTTCGTTCATTAGAACGTATTGGCGACCGTTGCCAGAATATTGCTGAATACATCATCTATTTTGTTAACGGCAAAGATATTCGTCATACATCTCAAGAAGATATCGAAAAGTCGCTGTAAATTTAGCCGCAACTTTTCATTATCAAACCGAGCGGCCTTAGGCCGCTTTGTCTATTATTGGTGATGTAAGGCAGAAAAAGCGTTCACAATCGAACACAATGCTGTAAAATTCGCAGCTGCCAAAGCATACTAATTTATAAAGGGTCAGTTATGCCTACAAATGCATTTTTAGGGGTTTTTGCTAAATCACCTATTAAGCCTATGGAAGATCACATTAAGAAAGTACATCAAGCAAGTAAAGCATTGATCCCTTTCTTTAATCACGTGTTTAAAGAAGAATGGCAAGAAGCGGAAGAAATCCGTCTAAACATTCGTAATTTAGAGCGTGAAGCTGATGAAATGAAACGTAACATCCGCCTTCAACTACCTCGTGGCTTATTCATGCCAGTTGAGCGTACCGATTTGCTAGAGCTTGTTACTCAACAAGACAAAATTGCTAACAAAGCAAAAGATATCGCAGGTCGTGTAGTTGGTCGTGAGATGATCATACCTACCGAAATCCAAACAGATTTCCTTGCTTATTTAACTCGTTGTGTTGATGCGACTAAACAAGCGTCAAAAGCAATCAATGAGCTAGATGAGCTGCTTGAAACGGGCTTCAAAGGTCGCGAAGTGACTTTAGTTGAAAAAATGCTCGTTGAATTGGACGCTATTGAACAAGACACGGATGACATGCAGATCAAAATTCGCCGTCAATTGCGCGCCATCGAAAATGAACTTAACCCTGTTGACGTGATGTTCTTATACAAGATCATTGAGTGGGTAGGCGAGCTTGCAGATATTGCAGAGCGCGTAGGTTCTCGTCTTGAGCTGATGTTAGCTCGTTAATTAAAAATCAGTTCAAACACGAAAAAAATTAAAGGTTCACACAATGGATATCATTGCAAATTACGGCACGTTATTGGTTTTAACTGCCGCCGCAGTCGGTTTCTTCATGGCTTATGGTATTGGTGCAAATGACGTTGCCAATGCGATGGGTACATCAGTAGGCTCAAAAGCACTTACAATTAAACAAGCAATCATCATCGCTATGGTGTTTGAATTCGCTGGCGCATACCTTGCCGGTGGTGAGGTTACATCTACAATCCGTAAAGGGATTATCGATGCCACGCCGTTTATGGACATACCTGAGTTAATGATACTAGGTATGATTGCCGCGTTATTCGCTGCAGGTAGCTGGTTATTAATTGCCTCTTTCTTAGGCTGGCCAGTATCTACGACTCACTCAATCATCGGTGCCATCATTGGTTTCGCATTAGTTGCAGTAGGTAGCGAAGCAATCCAATGGAACAAGGTAATGGGTATCGTAGGTAGCTGGATTGTTACCCCTGCTATCTCTGGTTTTATTGCTTACTTGATTTTCATGAGTGCGCAAAAGCTAATTTTTGACACTGATGCACCACTTAAAAATGCTAAGCGTTTCGTACCTATCTATATGGGTCTAGCGGGCTTCATCATGTCGCTTGTAACAATCAAGAAAGGCTTAAAGCACATTGGTATCAACTTAGGTGCTGTTGAAGGTTATGCCCTTTCTATCGCGATTGCTGTTGTAGTTGCTATCATCGGTAAGATTGCGATTGCTCGCCTTAAAATTGACCCTAAAGCTGACAAAGCAATGCAATTCAACAACGTTGAGAAAGTGTTCGCAGTACTAATGGTACTAACGGCATGTTGTATGGCTTTC
This sequence comes from Pseudoalteromonas sp. P1-26, assembly GCF_001401795.1. Classification (NCBI taxonomy): domain Bacteria; kingdom Pseudomonadati; phylum Pseudomonadota; class Gammaproteobacteria; order Alteromonadales; family Pseudoalteromonadaceae; genus Pseudoalteromonas; species Pseudoalteromonas sp. P1-26. The sequence goes on from NZ_LKDX01000005.1 coordinate 126,501, forward strand.
GCACACGGTTCAAACGACGTTGCTAACGCAATCGGTCCACTAGCTGCTGTTGTAAACATTGTTGAGCACAACGGTGAAATCGCTAAGAAAGCGGCTATCGCATGGTGGATTTTACCACTAGGTGGTTTAGGTATTGTTGCTGGTCTTGCTATTTTAGGTAAGAAAGTAATTAAAACAATCGGTGAAGGTATCACGCACTTAACACCAAGCCGTGGTTTTGCTGCTGAGCTTGCTGCTGCTTCTACAGTTGTTATCGCATCAGGTACTGGTTTACCTATTTCTACTACGCAAACACTTGTAGGTGCGGTTTTAGGTGTAGGTATGGCACGCGGTATTGCAGCACTTAACATGGGTGTTGTAAGAAACATTGTAGTTTCTTGGGTAATTACATTGCCAGTTGGCGCAGCCCTTGCTATTGTTATTTTCTATGTACTGAGAACTGCCTTCGGGGTATAAAAAGTACTAAAAGACTTTTAGCTTGAAAAGATCTCAATGCCTTAGGTATTGGGGTCTTTTTATTTGCAGGTAGAGAATGAATAACTTACCAAGTATTAAACAACTACAGTATTTATTAGCAGTCCACCAACATCAACACTTTGGCCGCGCAGCAAGCGCCTGTTTTATCGGTCAATCAACCTTAAGTAGTGCAATTCAAAACTTAGAAGAAACCTTAGGTTGCCAGCTTATAGAGCGTGAAAACCGCAGCTTAATGTTTACCGCAATTGGTGAAGAGGTTGTCGAAAAAGCACGTAAGATTATTGACGACACCCTTAGCCTTAAAGAGCTGACAAAAAGCTTTTTAACGCCTTTAAGTGGCACACTCACGCTTGGTGTGATCCCAACGATTGCCAGCTTTATTGCTGCGCCTTTATATCATTTCTGCAAACAGACCTTTACCGAGTTAGAGTTAGTTTTGGTTGAAGACACCAGTGACAAGCTACTCGATAAACTTGAGCATGGGCAAATTGATATGGCATTGCTTGCTTTACCTTATGACACTGAAAAGTTTCATACCCAAGTACTCGCTAAAGATCAGTTCAGCCTAGTGCACCATAAAGATTACACACCAGCAGATGGCGTGGAAGACTTTAACCTATTACCAGATGCGAGTGTGTTCTTACTAGAGCGTGAGCACTGTATGACAGGCCACGCGTTAAGTGCCTGCCATTTGAATCGCTCAAGCTGTATTAACCCATTTGAAGCTGCAAGCTTACATACCTTATTAAGTATGGTTGAACACCAGCTTGGTGTTACTTTCTTACCGCAAATGGCTATCAATGCCGGTATTTTAGATAAAAAAGATATGGTTGCTACGCCATCACAAGGCGATGCATACCGTGATATTGGCATTGTGTGGCGTAAAACCACAGGCCGGATCAGAGACTTTAGGCTGTTTAGTCAGCAGCTAGAGCTGTTTCTTAATAAGCAGTGTAGCTTAGACGGTCAATGAACAAAGAACCCCAAATAAAAAATATTTGGGGTTTTTTATTATTTAAGCAAACTATTTTTTTCCTTCCCTCGACTAACATAATAACAAAACCATTAAAGGCAGATCAGATGACGAGGCTAGCGTGTTTTTTCAATCACTTGAGACACTAATTGCTAAAGCGCAACAGGGCAATAAACGGGCGTGGTTGAAATTAGTCAAGCAGCACGAAACACAGGTATATAACTATTGCCTAAGGATGTTAAGTCACCCTGATGATGCAATGGATTTAATGCAAGAAGTGTTTATTTCTGTTTATAAAAGCTTGCCGAGTTTTCGTGGTGAATCGAGTTTTAATACTTGGCTCTATCAAATTGTGCACCGGCGTAGTGTTGAATATTACCGCCGCCGTAAGCTGCATCAAGGTTTAGACGATATACCAGAAGAAAGCTGCGAGCATAGTGAGTTAGAAACCAATCAACTGCAATCTGAGCAGCATGATGAACTCAAAGCAATGATGAACAATTTACCCTGGGAGCAACGCTTGGTGGTGGAGTTAAAGTTTTTTCAGCACTGTACATTTGAAGAAATCGCTGAGCAATTAGGTATTTCGACCAATACAGCTAAATCAAGACTATACAGTGCGCTTGGTAAGTTAAAAGTGCATTTGGAGGCCGTAGATGGCTAATTTAGATTCATTATTTACCGCATGGTTAGAAGGCGAAAGCCTCACTGAAGAGCAAATTGCGTTGCTACAAGCCAATGCTGAGTATGCATCAATGATGAACAATGCAATGCAGTGGCAACAACAAAGTCAACATTATGAAACGGTACCCGTACCAAATTGGGATCGAGAGTCTACGATGCCTAAAGTGCAAAAAACGAGTCTGTTTTTTGGTGCTGGAATGTGGGCAGTGGCTGCTTCAATAGTATTTTGCGCATGGGTTTTTGTTAGTAATCCACAGCAAGGAAATCAGCAGTTACTTGAGCAAGTGGCCAAGCAAACCAATTTACTAGAGTCACAACAAAAGCAAATTGATCAGTTGCAAAACATCATTACTGCGCAAAACGAAGTGCAGCAACAACAGATGTACCAACTGGCCAAAGAAGCGATTAAAACCGGGCGAGTCGAGCGCCAAGAAGATATTGCCAGCGTACTTGCATATATCAAAACGCAGCGGGCCCAAGACCAAGCGTACTTACGTATGCAGTTAAATGATTTAGCAGAGCAAGTGGACGGCGGACCATTGCCAACCGTTGCCAACAATTTGGAGTATTAAGATGTCAAAATACAAATCAACTACGGCAGCCTTATTGCTTTGCACAGCAGTAAGCTTACAGGCACAAGCAAGTGATGAGTTAGATAAAATTCAGCGTGAAGTCGGGATCATGGAAAAAATCCTCTCAGCGGCGTTAAAACAAGATACCGATAACAAGGTAAGAAATGTGTCTTCGAGTTATTTGCAGCATCAAGGTGTGGTGTTTAGCTTTGATGTACGAGGCAGTTCGCGCTGGTCTACAGTGTTTGCCTCTGTACCCGATGCGCCGCTGCCACCTATGCCAGATATTGATTTTGAAGAACTAACTGAAATCGAAGTGTTAGGCGAACATGTGCAAGTGATCAGCGATGCAGTAGTCGTGAAAACGCAAGAAGCCTATCAGCAAGCCATGGAAGTGATGCGCGAAAGTGCAGAGCGAGTACGTGAAGTCGCTGAGCAAGAGCGCGATGTGAGCCGTGAAATCCGTGATCTTGAACGTGAAAAGCGCGACCTTGAATTTGACCGTCGTCACGATAAAGATGCCAAAGAGCAAGAGCTCGAAAAACGTAAACAAGCATTGCAAGCATCGATTAAAGAGCTTGAAAAGCAGCAGCAAAAGTTATCACAAAAGCAGCAACAAATGCGCAAAGAGTTAGCCGAGAAAAAACAAGCTCGTGTTAAAGAGCAAAAGCAACAGCTGGCTTCTTTAGCTAAGCAAGTAGATAAGAGCTTATCACTGACTTTGTGTGATTATGGGAGCGGTTTAAGAAATCTGCCTAACGATGAACATGTCAGCTTTATCATCCGTGGTGTTAGCGAAGGTAAAACTGAGCAAGTAAAAGTATTTAAAAAGTCAGACATTAAAAAGTGTGTGGTTGGCGATATAAAAGCCGCGCAATTACTCGAAAAAGCATCAACTTATAGTTTTTAAATTCTCCCAACTAAAAAAGCAGCCTAAAGTGGCTGCTTTTCATTCATTGAAAATGGTTTTAAGTCGGGTAAAAACAACAAGTAAACCCACACGACTAAGTTAAAGTAAGGTACTAAACCTAGCCCTGTAAATGTTTTTACTGGATATCCCTTAAAGGTCGCATTACGGTAACATTGATACGCTATCCCTAGATTCACAATCAGCAACAAAACGATTAGTTGTGTCATCACTTTTCTCCTTTATACCGCTAATAGATGGACTTAAAGATGTTAAGTCATACTCAGTATGTTTAATGTAATAAGTAATGTCATGTTTATTATAGATAATCACTATAAAAACACGACATTTTATCTTGCTGTGGATTTAAGTATAGATGAGTATTGTCAGTATGGAAGTTTAAAAACTAAGAAAAAATGTTTAAAAATGTATTAAATTTAGGCTTTTTAAGGCTAGATATTTGTTAGTTAAAAAGATTATTTTCAGATATTTTTTTCAGCTCGTCGCTAATTTTTTCAACCGGTACTGGGCGGGCAATAAAGTAGCCTTGACCATAGTCGATACCAATTTCTTTTAGCGCTAAGAATATTTCTTTGTTTTCAACATATTCAGCAACAGAGCGCTTATCAAGCGAACGGCTAATATCATTAATCGCTTTTACAAGCGCTAAATCGATTGGGTCGTTCAACATGTCGCGAACAAATGAACCATCAATTTTTACGTGTTGAGCCGGTAACTGTTTAAGGTAATTAAAGGTACTAAAGCCAGTACCAAAGTCATCAATAGAGAAGTGACAGCCTAAGCCATTCAAACGCTCGATCATGGCACGGGTTGCAACTAGGTTATTAATACTCGCAGACTCGGTGATCTCAAAAATAATGCGTGTTGGTTCAACATTGTATTCTTTTAAGCTCGATTCAATATGCGGCAGTAAGCGTTCATCTAAAAACGACTGTGCTGATAAGTTAATTGCTACTTGGTTAAGCTCTGGGTACTCGGCAACGCTCTTAATGGCATTACGAATAACACATTGGTCCATCAAGAAAGTATCGTTTAAAAGCTCTAAAGCAGGAATAAACTGATTAGGGTAGATAAGCTCATCATCAAGCTTTAAGCGTAATAGTGCTTCAAAGTAGGCGACGTGGCCGCGTTTAAAGTCCCAAATCGGTTGATAGTGCAGTTCGATAGCATCATGTTGTAATGCTTGGCGAATACTATGGCCCCATTCAAGACCGGCTTGTAAACTATTGTGATGACTATCTTCTTTTGAATAACAGTGTACTAAGTTACGGCCTAAGCTTTTTGCTACATAAAGGGCGATATCAGCTTGTTTTAAACACTCACTTGGGTCGTTATTTTGCTCGGTGATTTGTGTTAAACCAATTGAACAGCTAATTGAGTACTCTTGACCTTCTGAATGAAAGCGGTGCTTTTCAATCGCCATACAAATACTTTCTGCCACCAAGTGTGCATCGAGTAAGTTAGTATTTTTTAAGATCACAGCAAATTCATCACCACCGATGCGGCACACTAAGTGCTCATCACTAATATTCGCTGTGAATAACTGGGCAACTTCTTTTAAAACGATGTCACCTTGTTGGTGACCTTTACTGTCGTTGATGATTTTAAAGTGATCTAAATCGATATAAATCAGCGCGTGCTCTGTATCGTTACTGGTGTATTGTGCTTTACAAATACGTTGTAATTGTTGGTCAAAGTAATAACGGTTATGCAGCTCTGTGAGCGTATCGTGCAAGGCTAAATGACGAAGTTGTAGCTCTGCCTGCTTACGCTCATGAATGTTATCTATGGTGGCGGTAATAGTTGCTGAGTTTTGGCTGTTTTTAATCAGCTGTAAGCGACACTCAACCCAAATGGCATTGCCATTTTTATGTTTTAGTTGGATCTCTACCTGTTGCTGTTGCTCACCACCATGCAAAATACGCTGAATAGTATCTTGTAGCTTTGTTTTACACTCAGGTAAACAAAAGTCAGTTAATGACTTTGCTAAACTAGACTTAATGCCATAGCCCGTCAAATGCTCCCAAGCAGGGTTAATAAAGCGAATATTACCCTCTTGGTTAAACTCAAGTACCACAGTATTTAGGTGTAATAAAATACGTTGGTGGGCAGAAAACAGCTCTTTATAGCGGCTTTGACTTTGGCTTAGTTGTTCTACTTTTTGCGCAAACTCTGCATAGCTCACCATGAAATCTTCACGACGGGCAGCGTGGTCACACACTTTACTTAATAACGAGTGATCGTACGGGGCGCGAATAAAGTCAGTTACGCCAGATAGCAACAACTGCTCAGCATAATCTGCATCATTGTTATCAATGATGGTTACAATCGCTTGCTTTGGGTTGTGCTGTAGTATTTCGCTAATTAACCCAGCTGCGGTATCTGAATGAGATTCGGTGGCGTCAATCAATACAATGGCAAATTTTTGCTGCAGATAGGTCGCAAGTGCCGCTTTTGTTGAAGTGGTATGGGTTATCGCGAAGCTAAGTTTTAACTGTTCGCTGATATCTTCTGCTTTACGGTTATCTGTTTCAAGTAGTAATAAATTAAGGCGACTACTTTTCTCAAGGTGAGTTGATAATACGTTGGCTAGCACTTGCGGCAGCATATCTTGGCGTTCAAATGGAAGAACAGCATCAATGCCATAGCTGCGAGCCGTGGTTTCGGCTATACGTTCACAATAGATTGGTGGAGTAAGTAAAATTGGTGTGTTTTTTGGTGTTTTTAATAACCCTGAACGGATCATGCGCGAAAAGCGCCAACCATCAATCTTACCGACCTCAAGGCCTGTAATGATAATATCCACCGGGTGGCTTTTAAGAATTTTAAGCGCATCTTGAGAGTCACTGGCTTCGATAAACGTGAAGACATTAAGCTTGTTTAATGTGGTCTTAATTGTTTCACGCTCAGCAACGCTCGCGTTCAAAATTAGCAGCTTTAACTGCTTTGCCATGGCGCTACTACCTCTTACTTAACCCATGTTTAGTGAATAAGCTAGAATAATGACATTTTGCTTAATCTACAAGCAAACTTTACCCAAAAGCGGTTAATAAGTACTTAAGTTTGTAATCCTTTAAGCTAGTACCAAGTTGACGCAGGGCTTTGCTTGAGGTGGTGGGCGTATCAGAGTAAACTTGGCGCGTTTTTATTAATGAGAGATATGCTCTATGCGCGTAGCTGATTTTAGCTTTGACCTTCCTGATGAATTAATTGCTCGTTTTCCTAAAGCAGATCGAACTAGCAGTCGTTTACTGACGCTTGATGGCCCATCAGGCCAAGTTGAGCATAAAGTATTTAGTGATATTTTATCGCTCGTTAATGAAAATGACCTATTAATTTTCAATAACACCAAAGTGATCCCAGCTCGCATGTTCGGGCAAAAAGAGTCAGGCGGTAAGCTTGAGGTTTTAGTAGAACGTGTACTCGACGAGCATCGTGTGCTTGCGCATGTGCGAGCTAGTAAATCGCCAAAACCAGGCTCAAAAATCATTCTAGAAGGTAAAGCCGAAGCAATCATGGTTGCGCGTCATGGAGAGCTTTTCGAGCTTGAATTTGCCAAAGACGAAAATGTACTCGATATCCTAAACGACATCGGTCACATGCCATTACCACCTTATATTGACCGTCCTGATAACGAGTCAGATCGTGAGCGCTACCAAACGGTTTATGGTGAAAAGCCTGGTGCTGTAGCCGCGCCAACAGCTGGCCTGCATTTTGATGATAAATTAATGGCAGCCTTAAAAGACAAGGGCATTAACATGGCCTTTGTGACTTTGCACGTAGGTGCAGGTACTTTCCAGCCTGTTCGCGTTGACTCAGTTGATGAGCATGTTATGCACTCAGAGTACATCGAAGTACCAGATGAAGTGGTTAAAGCGGTAGCCGAAACTAAAGCAAAAGGTGGGCGTGTAATTGCTGTAGGTACTACCTCAGTTCGCTCACTGGAGTCAGCTGCTAAAGTGCACGGCGGCAAACTAGATACTTACTTTGGTGATACCGATATCTTTATTTACCCGGGTTATCAGTTCAATGTGGTTGATGCCATGGTGACAAATTTCCACTTACCTGAATCAACGTTAATCATGTTAGTCAGTGCCTTTGCAGGTCAAGAGAACATAATGGGTGCTTACCACACGGCTATTGAGCAGCAGTATCGCTTCTTTAGTTATGGTGATGCGATGTTCTTAACGCGCAAATAACAACATATCAGATTTTAAAGAGCCCAGTTTTTTAACTGGGCTTTTTATTTTCGAATTTAGCCCAATTTATAGTAATAAACCCGCAAACAGGGTAGAATCGAGCGGTTAAATTATAGCTTGTTGGACTGTTTTTCCGACACTGAGGATAATATGAAATTTGAATTAGACCGCACTGACGGTAAAGCGCGCCGCGGCCGCTTGATTTTTGAACGTGGTGTTGTAGAAACACCAGCATTTATGCCTGTAGGTACTTACGGTACTGTTAAAGGTATGACGCCTGACGAAGTGAAAGATACTGGTGCACAAATCTGCCTAGGTAACACTTTCCACTTAATGCTGCGTCCTGGCACAGAAATCATTAAGCAGCACGGTGACTTACACGACTTTATGAATTGGGATCGTCCAATTCTAACTGATTCAGGCGGTTTCCAAGTATTCAGCTTAGGCGCAATGCGTAAAATCACTGAAGAAGGCGTGATGTTCAGTTCACCAGTTAACGGTGAAAAAATCATGCTTTCGCCAGAAAAAGCGATGCAAGTTCAGCGTGATTTAGGTTCTGACATCGTGATGATTTTTGACGAATGTACGCCATACCCTGCGACAGAAAAAGAAGCTAAAGATTCTATGGAGTTATCACTTCGTTGGGCTAAACGCTCAAAAGAAGGTCATGGCGATAACCCAGCTGCGCTATTTGGTATTATCCAAGGTGGTATGTACCCTGAGCTTCGTGCACAATCACAAAAAGGCCTAGAAGAAATTGGCTTTGATGGTTATGCATTAGGTGGTTTATCGGTTGGTGAACCGAAAAACGAGATGATCAATATTCTTGACCACTGTGCTTACAAAATGCCTGAAGACAAGCCTCGTTACTTAATGGGTGTTGGTAAACCAGAAGACTTAGTAGAAGCGGTTCGCCGTGGTATCGATATGTTTGACTGTGTAATGCCTACGCGTAATGCCCGTAACGGTCATTTATTTGTAACTGGCGGCATTGTTAAAATCCGTAATGCAGTACATAAAACAGACACCGGTCCACTGGATCCTGAGTGTGATTGTCATACGTGTAAAAACTATTCACGTGCATACTTGCATCATCTTGATAAATGTAATGAAATCTTAGGCGCACGTCTAAACACGATTCACAACTTACGTTATTATCAACGCGTGATGGAAGGCTTACGTAATGCCATCAGTAATGGCAAACTAGACGAATTTGTTGCAGATTTTTATGCACGCCGCGGCCAAGATGTGCCAGAGCTTGCAGATACATCAGATTAAATTTTTAGAAAAATTAAAGAGGAAGTGAAATGAGTTTATTCATCTCAAACGCCCACGCAAGTGCGGCAGGTGCAGCACCAGCAGGTGGTGGCATGGAAATGCTAATCATGTTGGGTATTTTTGGTCTGGTATTTTATTTTTTAATCTACCGTCCACAAGCTAAGCGTGTAAAAGAGCATAAAGCACTAATGGGCGCAATGGCGAAAGGCGACGAAGTACTAACGCAAGGTGGTTTAGTAGGTAAGATTGCTAAAATCGCTGATGACAAAGACTTCATCGTGATTTCATTAAACGACCAAGCAGAAGTAACAGTACAAAAATCAGCTGTTTCTGCAGTATTGCCAAAAGGCACTATGAAGTCGCTATAACAATAAAAATAAGGACTCACACGTGTTAAACAAGTTTCCATTATGGAAGTATTTACTTGTTCTTGTAGTGTTAGTCGTTGGTATTTTATATGCCTCTCCAAATTTGTATGGCCGAGACCCGGCCATACAAGTATCGGGCACTAAAGGTACTGATGCTGACCTCAGCGTACTCGATAAAGTAAATGCGACTCTCAAAGAACATAACGTTACTGTTAAATCAAGCAAACTTGAAGACGGACAAATCCTCGTTCGTTTTAAGAATGTTGAAGACCAACTAAAAGCGCAAGATCTACTGCGTGATTCCCTTAGTGAAGATTATATCTCTGCAATCAATATGGCGCCTGCTCAACCAGAGTGGTTAAAGTCACTGGGTGGTAACCCAATGAAACTAGGCCTAGATTTAAGCGGTGGTGTTCACTTTACTATGGAAATCGACATGGCGACGGCGGTTGATACTCAGCTTGAGCAAATGGAACAAGATTTCAAAAGTGACTTACGTGAAGAAAAATTGCGTTATCGCACCATTCGCCGTGTAGCGAACAGCGAGCGATTACGTGTTGAAATGCGTAACGAAGAAGATAAAGACGCAGCAGAGCGTTTCTTATCAACACGTTACCCATTAAACGTTTACGTTGATGATAGCAGCAGCGACAATGCTTTTTATGCCAGCATGAGCGAGCAAAAGCTTAAAGAAATTCGTGACTACGCTATCAAACAAAATGAAACAATTATCCGTAACCGTATTAACCAAATCGGTGTTGCAGAGCCTAACGTACAGCGCCAAGGTGCTGAGCGTATCATTGTGCAACTTCCGGGTGTACAAGATACAGCGCGTGCTAAAGAGATTCTGGGTGCAACAGCAACACTAGAATTCCGCGAAGTTGATGAAAATGCAGATGCAAGTGCAGCCCTGCAAGGCCGTTTACCGCCAGGTACAGAAATGATCATGGCGCGTGAAGGTTATCCTGTGGTACTTAAGCAACGCATCATTCTTGAAGGTAGCCACATCACTGGCGCGCAATCAGGTATGGATGAGTATCAACGTCCACAAGTTAGCATTACGCTAGACAGCAAAGGTGGCGCAAAGATGAATGCGTTCACTAAGCGTGCTATCGGTAAACGCATGGCAACGGTATTCATTGAATACAAGCCATCAGGTAAAACAGATGAAAACGGAAAAGCACTTCCACCAATTAAAGTTGAAGAAGTGATTAACGTAGCGACGATTCAAGCGCGTCTTGATCGTTCATTCCGTATTACTGGTATCGATAACCCAGCTGAAGCACATAACCTAAGCCTATTACTTCGTGCCGGTGCACTTGTAGCGCCAATTCAAATCGTTGAAGAGCGCACGGTAGGTCCAAGCTTAGGTCAAGAAAACATTGAAGCAGGTATGACAGCGGTTGTGCTTGGTTTTGTGTTTGTACTTTTATTTATGCTTGTTTACTACAAAGGTTTCGGCATGGTGGCGAATATCGCACTGGGCGCAAACCTAGTATTAATTGTGGGTGTGATGTCGCTTATTCCAGGTGCAGCGTTAACGCTACCGGGTATTGCAGGTATCGTATTAACTGTAGGTATGGCCGTTGATGCCAACGTACTTATCTTCGAACGTATTCGTGAAGAACTTGCTGATGGCCGTAGTCCACAACAAGCCGTTCACTTTGGTTACGATAGCGCGTTTAGCACAATTTTAGATGCTAATATCACAACACTTATCGCAGCAGTGATCCTATTTGCAGTGGGTACTGGTCCTATTGCTGGTTTCGCAGTAACACTAGCGATTGGTATTATCACCTCTATGTTTACAGCCATTGTTGGTACCCGTGCGGTAATCAACTTATTCATTGGCGGTAAGCGTATTGATAAGTTGTCGATTTAGGAGTCAGCATGCAAATTTTAAAACTCGGTGGTAAAACACTCCCGTTTATGAAGTTAAGAAAGTTTGCCATGGCACTATCAACCTTGTTGATATTGGCTTCTTTCGTGTCGTTTTTTACTAAAGGCTTGAATTTTGGTCTCGACTTCACTGGCGGTACCGCTGTTGAGGTAGGCTTTACACAAGCACCTGATCTTAAAGACGTTCGTGATGCAATCACTGAAAGTGGCTTTGAAGATTTCTCGGTGCAACTGTTTGGCTCAAGTAAAGAAATTTTAGTGCGTCTTGCTCCGCAAGGTCCTGGCGTAAAAGCAGAAGTAATTGGTAACCAAATCATTACGGCATTACAAAAAGTAGAGTCGACAGTAGAAATGCGTCGTATCGAATTTGTTGGCCCAAGTGTTGGTGAAGATCTAAAAGAGCAGGGTGGCCTTGCCATGTTAACTGCGCTTATCTGTATCTTAATTTACGTTGCGTTTCGTTTTGAATGGCGTTTTGCGATCGGTGCTGTATCGGCACTATTACACGACGTTATCATCACACTAGGCTTATTCTCAGTACTTGGCCTAGAGTTTGACTTAACGATTCTTGCGGCGATTTTGGCGGTAATAGGTTACTCACTGAACGATACCATTGTTGTATCTGACCGTATCCGTGAAAACTTCCGTAAAGTGCGTATTGATGACACGATTGAAATTATCGATATCTCATTAACGCAAACGTTAAACCGTACCCTAGTAACATCAATCACCACTATCCTAGTATTGATTGCGTTATTTGGTTGGGGTGGTCAAACGATCCACGGTTTCGCAACTGCATTACTATTTGGTGTGTTCATCGGTACTTATTCATCTGTTTATGTTGCTTCAGCTGTAGCAATTGCAATGGGTGTAAGTAAAGAAGACTTAATTCCAGAAGTAATTGAAAAAGAAGGTGCGGATCTCGATCCAATGCCTTAATAAGTGATACAAAAAGAAACCGCCCTAATTAGGGCGGTTTTTTTATGGGAGACATTATGAAACACCTGATGTTTAGCGTGTTTGTACTTTTAATGCTTAGTGCTTGTGACGATAAGCCTGAGTCAAAACAGACAGAAGTGCAGCAAATACCTGAAGTAACACTTCAGCAGCAGTTCGACAGCTATAAAGGGTTGGCTTGGCTAGTCGTAGAAGCACTACAAAACCAATCAACTGCTCAGCAATTACAAGGCTTGACGCTTAAGCTAATTACTTCATCAACAGGCTTGTTTTTGAATCTAAAAGCACAGTTGCCAGAGTGTGAGGCAAGCTTGCAAGCGATGGCAGACGCTACAGAGTTTCAGCAACAACAAAGTGATGATACAGAGGCGTTGAAGAATGTAATAACAATTAATGTAGAGCCTGAACTACCTGAGTTTGCTGCACCAAGCTGTTACCACGCACAAAAGTTATTACTTAATCCGCTCGCAGTTTATAAATTTGCGCAACAAGCTGATTTAGCACAGAGTGATTACCAAAAAGCTAAATTAAAAATGACAGATAGTTTTGCCCGCATTAAGCAGCTTGAGCTGATCACCGCCATTGAGTAATCTGCACTCGTCATAGCCTTGCCATAAAATTGTCATACAAGGTTGATAATTTACCCACCTATTTGTATTACTAACGCTAGGTGTAAGGTGAACGCACAACTACAGCAGATCTTAGATAACAGTGCAATTGAGACCTTGTTTCAACCTATCTTTGATATTTCTAATCAACATATTTTGGGTTATGAGGCATTAAGCCGCGGTCCGAAAGGGTCTGAGTTAGAAATGCCGAGTGCATTATTCAGTGCAGCTATTGCTTGCCATAAGATCTCTGAATTAGAGCTACTTTGCCGCAGTAGAGCAATTGAGAACTTTGTTAAGCTCAATCTAGAAGGCAAGCTATTTTTAAATGTAAGCCCTAAAACCTTACTTGATCCTTGCCATCCTAAAGGTGAAACATTACACCTAGTTGAACACTTTGGCCTAGCAACTAACCGGGTAGTAATTGAAGTTACAGAACAAGAAAAAGTCGATGATGGCTTTTTATTGTTAAAGACCATTGCTCATTATCGTGAGTTAGGCTTTTCGATTGCCATTGATGACTTAGGGGCTGGCTATTCGGGTTTAAAGCAGTGGTCTGAGTTATGTCCTGAGTTTGTAAAAATAGACCGCTACTTTATTGATCACTGCGATCAGAGTGTGGTTAAAAAAGAGTTTTTAAAGTCAATTATAGAGCTTGCAAAAGCCACCAATACGCAAGTTATCGCAGAGGGCATAGAGCGGGCAGAGGAGCTTCGTTTACTCGAAAGTTTAGGCGTACAACATGCACAAGGCTTTTTACTCGAAAGGCCGAGCTTACAGCCAAGTTACGAAATTAATATCCACTGCTTAAAGCACTTAGAGTCATCAGATAATAGCAATGCATTTGAGCAGTCTATGGCAATTGGCTGGTTGGCAGTCGAGCACGCCAGCATAGAAGCAACAACCCGCTGTAAAGATGCCCACAGTATCTTTGAGCAAGATAAAAGCTTAACGAGCTTGGCAGTACTTGAACACAATATTCCTGTTGGTTTATTACACCGAGATCAACTCACTGAAGTGTTTGCCGCTCCCTATGGCCATGCGCTTTATGATAAGCAGCCAGTTACTTCTTTAATGGATAAACAGCCGTTAATCGTTGACGAAAACGAGTTACTCGATACGGTGAGTCAGCAAATTACTGAGTTTGAGTTTGATATTCGACGCCACATTGTTATCACCCGAAGTGGTGAATACTTAGGCTTGGCGCCATTGCGTAATATCTTAAAACACATTACCGAAGAAAAAATCCGCCATGCACAACATGCCAACCCGCTTACTATGCTGCCGGGTAATGTCGCAATTAACGAAGCAATTGAGCTGAGGCTTCGTAATAATTATCCGTTCTCACTCGCATACGTTGATTTAAACCACTTTAAACAATTCAATGACCTGTACGGTTATGCCAGTGGTGACAGCGTTATAAAATTACTTGCTGAAGTTATCGTAGAGGCCTGTAGTACTAGCAAAGGGTTTATCGGGCACATTGGCGGTGATGACTTTATGGTGGTGTTTGATAAAAATGATGCAGAGCAAGTTTGTCATGACATCATTAGTAAGTTTGAGTTGCAGTCTCGCACCTTTTTCACCCCAGAACATATTGAGCAAGGGGGTTATTGGGCAAGCAATCGAGAAGGTAAAAAGCAGTTTGTGCCACTACTTACATTATCAATCGGTTTAGTTAAGCCTGATTTAGAGTTATGTATTAACAGCCACCAAGTCGCAGCGCTGGCAACAGATGCAAAAAAAGAGGCCAAGCGTTATCAGAGTAGCCACTTGTTTGTATGTAAACGTAGTCGACCAGCCCCTGCAGTGGTGCGTTTAAGCAGCCAAAAAGATGAAGTGATATCTATCAGTTCATGAAGAAATTTTAAGTTCGCTTAATTTTACTTGTGTCCCTGTTTAACTGGGTGTAGCTTAAAAAAAACACAATGAATAAAAATAACAATGAAGCGACTATGTAGTGCAATCCTAGTATTGCTAAGCCTAGGATACAGCCTTACCACAGAAGCTAACAATGTGGTCAATTTAGCGATTGAACAACGCCCACTGTATAAACGCGATTATTATCTTCATGAATTGCTGGCAGCAGCTTTGCGTGCCAGTAATTATCAAGCAGAAATCAACGAGGTTCTGGTTCACCCCCATCAACAGCGCACATTGCTGATGCTCGATGAAAAGCAAGCCGATGTGTTTTGGAGTATGACAAGCCCCGAGCGAGAACACCTTGCAATAGCAGTTAAAGTACCTTTGTTTAAAGGCTACATTGGTAAACGCGCATTACTAACTAAGCGAGCGTTTTTACCGCGTTTTAAAGATTTAAAAACGAAACAAGATTTAGCGCAGTTTAGTGCCATTCAAGGCCATGATTGGCCCGATACTAAAATCCTTGCGCAAAACGGTTTAACAGTCAGACCGCTGGCAAATTACCAGGCAATGTTTAGCTTAGTGATCAGAGGGCGAGTTGATTATTTTCCGCGTTCGTTCATTGAGGTTATTTCTGAAATGGAACAAATCAAAAGTGACGATCTGGCTATAGTGCCTGACCTTTATATTAGCTATCCAACGGCATTTTACTTTTTTGTCAGTAACCACAAGCCTGAATTGGCAGAAGCCCTGTTAAAAGGACTAAAGGTGATGAAAAGCACTGGCGAGTTTGAACAGCTATTTGCCAGTTACTTTGCTGAAGACTTGGCTAAGTTGCCATTTAAAGAGGGTGAAGTCATAGAGGTAAAACTCGACAACGATTATTTTCAGCCACAAAAAAAGGAGCCTTAGCTCCTTTTTGTATTTTTACATTACAACCCGCTATTAGCGAAGTAGTGACTCAGTTAACACTGGGCGAATTTCACGAATGATTGCTTGAGTTAACTTAGGTGCACCACAAATGATGTTGCCGCTTTGGTTGTAGTTAATACCACCTGCGAAATCAACAACCATACCGCCTGCTTCTTTAACTAAAAGCTCGCCTGCCGCTGTGTCCCATGGCTTAAGGCCAATTTCAAAGAAACCATCAACACGACCGGCTGCAACATAAGCCATATCTAATGCAGCAGAACCTGCACGGCGGATATCAGCAGTGTGCACGAAAAGTGCTTTAAACGCTTCAGAGTATGCGTCTAAGTGGTGCTTTTGTTTGAATGGGAAACCAGTTGCAAGTACAGAACCTGCTAACTCGTTAGTTTTAGTTACGCGTAAACGCTTGCTGTTAAGCTGTGCGCCTTGACCACGAGAAGCAGTGAATAATTCACCACGGATTGGGTCATAGATAACAGCTTGGTCTAAACGACCTTTAACTTTAAGTGCAATAGATACTGCGAAATGAGGGATACCTTTGATGAAGTTAGTTGTGCCATCAAGAGGGTCTACAATCCATTGGTAATCTGCATCTTTACCTTTATGCTCACCAAGCTCTTCACCTACGATAGTGTGATCTGGGTAAGATTTTAAAATGGTATCACGAATTGCGGCTTCAGCTTCTTTGTCGATGTTAGTAACTAAGTCGTTTGTGCCTTTTTGTTGTACATCAACTTTTGATAAATCTTCACTTGCGCGAAGTAAAATTTTGCCTGCGTTACGCGCAGCGCGAACCGCAATGTTTAACATTGGATGCATAGCATTACCTTTGGGTTGTAAAAGAACGAATATATTTAAGCCGGCGTATTCTAGCGATTTCTAGCGTAAAGTAAACAATAAACTCGAATAAATTAGTTTGTTTTTTGTACAGTTCTGATTTTGTTGTTGATTTAATTTCAGAAGAAGGGGTTAGTGGTCAGCCGTCAGCCGTCAGCCGTCAGCCGTCAGCCGTCAGCCGTCAGCCGTCAGAAGTTAGATATCAGTGGCCCGAGTGGGTTTGGTATCTTGATGGCTCCATCAAATATATAATGATTATTGTTTATAAGGAGGTATTGCATAAAGTTACTGAAACCTGAAACCTGAAACCTGAAACCTGAAACCTGAAACCTGAAATCTGATACCTGATACCCAATACCTATGTTATAATCCCCGCAATTTTTGACTTTCAGTAAGTAACAACGCAATGACACTTGATGATATTCGTATCGTATTAGTTAACACATCACATTCTGGTAATATTGGCTCAGCGGCACGTGCTATGAAAACGATGGGCTTATCAAATTTATATCTTGTTGATCCTGCTTGTGAAATTGACAGTCATGCGAGTGCGCTTGCGGCCGGTGCAACTGATGTTTTAGGTAAAACAGTGGTTGTTGATACACTGGCAGATGCGATTGCTGATTGTGGTTTAACAATTGGTACCAGCGCACGCTCACGTACTTTATCTTGGCCTATGGTTGAGCCGCGTGAATGTGGTGAAAAATTAGTGGCTGAGGCTGAACATGGCCCTGTTGCACTCGTGTTTGGTCGTGAAAATAGTGGTTTAACGAACGAAGAGCTACAACAATGTAACTACCACGTATGTATTCCTGCAAACCCTGAATACAGCTCACTAAATCTAGCAATGGCCGTGCAAACGCTATGTTATGAAACACGTATGGCATATTTAAATAAACAGCCAAAAGTACAAGAAGAAGACGAAGCAACCTACCCAAATGCGAAGCAAACAGAGCTGTTCTACGAGCATTTAGAGCAAACGCTAAACGACACAGGTTTTATCATCAAGCAACACCCTGGCATGGTGATGACTAAACTACGTCGCTTATTTAACCGCGCACGTCCAGAAGAAGCTGAGATGAACATTTTACGCGGTATTCTTACCTCTATTAATAAGTCTATTAAATAATCACAGGTTATAAGTATAATACTTGACTAAATTACTCAGGTAATTACAATGTACCTAGTACTTGACTGTTTTTGTCAAGTATTCGGTTTTATCAATGGCAAGTATCAATTTTTATCAAGTGATAATACTTGACTATTTTGGTCTGGTAATTAAAATTTGCACACCTTAGCGTGCAGTAACATCGGGGGCTCCATGAAGTTAACATCAAAAGGCAGATACGCAGTAACCGCCATGTTGGATGTTGCACTACATACAAATGTGGGTGCAGTGCCTCTTGCCGATATTTCTGAACGCCAAGAGATTTCGTTATCTTATCTTGAACAACTATTCGCCCGTTTACGTAAAAACGGCCTTGTGACCTCTGTGCGTGGCCCAGGTGGCGGATATTTATTAGGTCGAGAAGCGAACGAAATTTCTGTCGGCGATGTGATTAACGCCGTTGATGAGTCTGTTGATGCAACACGTTGCCACAATGCAACGGGTGGCTGCCAAAGCGGCATGCGTTGTTTGACTCATACCTTATGGTCGGACTTAAGCGCACGTATCGAAGAGTTTTTAAATAGTATTACCCTTGCTGAATTGGTGGAAAAGTCAGATGTGAAAGAAGTCGCATCGCGCCAAGATAACAGCATCAACAATGCAATTAAGCAACTGGAAAACATTCAAGTAAGCTGTCAACTGTAGCTTGACGAAAGCGGAGAGAGAAATGAAGTTACCGATTTATTTAGATTACGCAGCAACCACGCCTGTTGATGAACGTGTGGCAAAAGAAATGATGCAATGCCTGACTATGGACGGTAATTTTGGTAACCCTGCATCACGCTCACACCGTTTTGGTTGGCAAGCAGAAGAAGCAGTTGATCAAGCACGTACAGATATTGCTGATCTGATCAACGCTGACCCACGTGAAATTGTTTTCACTTCAGGTGCTACAGAATCAAACAACCTAGCAATTAAAGGTGCTGCGCAGTTCTATAAAAAGAAAGGCAAGCACGTTATCACTGTTAAAACAGAGCACAAAGCAGTGCTTGATACGTGTCGTGAACTAGAGCGTCAAGGTTTCGAAGTAACCTATATGGACGTTGAAGAAAACGGTTTACTTGACCTTAAAAAGCTTGAAGCTGCAATGCGTGACGACACAGTACTTGTGAGCGTAATGCACGTAAATAACGAGCTAGGTGTTATCCAAGATATCGCGACAATCGGCGAAATGTGCCGTGAGCGCAAAATTATGTTCCACGTAGATGCTGCACAAAGCGCAGGTAAAGTACTTATCGACGTGCAACAGTTAAAAGTAGATTTCATGTCGTTCTCTGGCCACAAAGTATATGGCCCTAAAGGTGTAGGCGCACTTTATGTTCGTCGTAAGCCTCGCGCACGTTTAGAAGCGCAAATGCACGGTGGTGGTCATGAGCGTGGTATGCGTTCAGGCACACTAGCTACTCACCAATTAGTTGGTATGGGTGCGGCATTTAGAATCGCTAAAGAAGATTTCGAAAAAGACCATGCACACATCAGCGCACTTCGTAAGCGCCTGATCGATGGCATCATGGCTGATATGGACGAAGTTTACTTCAATGGTGAACCAAGTCACTCAGTTCCAGGTATTGTAAATATCAGCTTCAACTTTGTTGAAGGTGAGTCGTTATTAATGGCTGTTAAAGACATTGCTGTTTCATCAGGTTCAGCCTGTACCTCAGCAAGCTTAGAGCCTTCTTATGTACTACGTGCATTAGGCCGTAATGACGAGTTGGCACACAGCTCAATTCGTTTCAGCATTGGCCGCTTTACGACTGAAGAAGAGATTGATTACACCGTTGAACTAATCAAAAACTCGATCGGCCGTTTACGTGAGATGTCTCCTCTATGGGAAATGCATCAAGAAGGTATTGATTTAGATTCAGTTGAGTGGGCGCATCACTAATCAGTGATCGCCGCCGCTAGCAGGTAGTGAGGATAGTATTATGGCTTATAGTGATAAAGTAATCGATCATGTTGAAAATCCACGTAACGTGGGTGCTTTAGACAAAAATGATCCGTCAGTTGCAACAGGTATGGTGGGTGCACCAGCATGTGGTGACGTAATGAAATTGCAAATCAAAGTATCACCAGAAGGTGTAATTGAAGACGCAAAATTCAAAACATATGGTTGTGGTAGCGCAATCGCTTCTTCTTCACTTGTAACTGAGTGGGTAAAAGGCAAAACATTAGATGAAGCTGCAACAATCAAAAACACTGATATCAGTGCTGAGCTTGAATTACCGCCAGTGAAAATTCACTGTTCAATTTTAGCAGAAGACGCGATTCAAGCAGCAATTGCTGACTACAAAAGCAAACAAGCGAAGTAAGAGATAAATTCATGGCAGTGACATTGACAGATGCGGCAGCAAACCGCGTAGAATCATTTTTAGCAAATCGCGGCAAAGGCATTGGCCTACGCGTTGGCATTAAAACGACGGGCTGTTCAGGTCTTGCTTATGTTCTTGAATTTGTTGATGAGTTAGCAGACGGCGACGAAATTTTTGAAAGCCGTGGTGTGAAAGTGATCGTTGATGCTAAAAGCTTAGTCTACATTGATGGTACTGAGCTTGATTACACCAAAGAAGGTTTGAACGAAGGGTTTAAGTTTAACAACCCGAACCAAGCCGATGAGTGTGGTTGCGGCGAAAGCTTCACCGTTTAAGCTTATAAAACTTTCTTTGCTTGAAGCCCTGCCTATGTAGGGCTTTGTTCTTTCCTGTTTACCGAGTTGGATTATGTAATGCGTTACTTTGAGTTATTTGCAATTCCAGTAGATTACAACATTGATTTAGCGACTATTAATAAACACTACCTTGAGCTGCAACGTGCAGTTCACCCAGATCGCCACGCAAGCTCTAGCAGCCGTGATAAATTACTTGCTGTGCAAAATGCAGCAGAAATCAATGATGCATTACAAACCTTAAAACACCCGGTAAAACGTGCTGAGTACATGCTAAGCGAGCTTGGTGTTGATATTCGCGCCGAGCAACAAACATTACAAGACCCGCTATTCTTAATGCAGCAAATGGAGCTGCGTGAAGAATTAGAAGAACTTGAAAATGCCGCAGATCCTGATGCAGCAATTGCCCAGTTTGAAGCGCAAATTAAACAGCTCGATAAACAATACAGCAGTGAATTAGCCGCTCAGCTGGCAAGTAATGATGAGCAACAATGGCAAGCTGCCGCTGACAATATTCGTAAATTGAAGTTTGTTTATAAGTTACGCGATGAACTAGAGCGTATTGAAGACAGTTTATTTGATGATTAATCGTTAGTTGTTACACAACAGCTATTTAAGAGTTTAAAAAGAGCATTATGGCATTATTGCAAATTGCTGAGCCGGGGCAGAGCGCGGCACCACATGAGCACAAATTAGCAGTCGGTATTGACCTTGGTACGACTAACTCGTTAGTTGCAACAGTGCAAAGCGGCGAAGCGCGCACACTAACTGATTTAGCAGGCAACGCGATGCTACCATCGGTAGTGCAATACCAAGCAGATAGCATTGTAGTTGGCGAGCGAGCGGCAGCAGCTGCTACTCAAGACCCTGCAAACACACTAATCTCGGTTAAGCGTTTTTTAGGTAAAACTCAGACTGAAATCGAAAAAAGCTATGGTCAACTGCCGTATGAATTTTGTGAGCATGATGGCTCATTAGCAATCAGCACGGTTGCGGGTGCAATTAGCCCTGTTACTGCATCGAGTGAAATTTTAAAAGCATTAAAACTGCGCGCAGAAGACAGCTTTGCAGGCCAAGACATCTTAGGCGCTGTTATTACTGTGCCAGCTTATTTTGATGATGCTCAGCGTCAAAGCACTAAAGATGCTGCAGAGCTTGCAGGTATCAAGGTTTTACGTTTATTAAACGAGCCAACGGCTGCGGCTGTAGCTTATGGCCTTGATTCAGGCCAAGAAGGCATTATCGCCGTGTACGATTTAGGTGGCGGTACCTTCGATATTTCTATTTTACGTTTACACCAAGGCGTATTCGAAGTACTTGCTACAGGCGGTGACTCAAGCCTTGGTGGTGACGATTTTGACTCGCTACTAGTTGATTACTTCAAAAAACAAACGGGTGTGAGCGAGCTTTCTGCATCGGTATTGCGTTTATTCATCAATAAAGCAAAAGCGTGTAAAGAAGCGCTGAGCCAATACCAAACTGTAAATGTTGGTTTAGAGTTTGATGGTCAAAGCCACAAGGTTGAAGTTACCCGCGAAACGTTTGATGAGCTAGCTCTTAGCCTTGTGAAGAAAACACTACGCTCTTGTCGCCGTGCAGTAAAAGATGCTGGTATCGAGAACGAAGAAGTATTACAAGTTGTAATGGTTGGCGGCTCGACTCGCATGCCAATTGTACGCTCTCAAGTTGCTGCATTTTTTGATAAAGAGCCACTGACTTCTATCGACCCAGATCGCGTAGTTGCACTAGGTGCAGCACTGCAAGCAGATGTATTGGTTGGCAATAAGCCAGATTCAGACATGTTGCTATTAGACGTATTACCACTGTCGCTAGGTCTTGAAACCATGGGTGGCTTGGTTGAGAAAATCATTCCACGTAACACTACGATCCCTGTTGCACGTGCACAAGAGTTTACTACTTTCAAAGATGGTCAAACGGCAATGTCACTGCATGTATTACAAGGTGAGCGTGAGCTAGTTGATGATTGTCGTTCATTGGCTAAATTCAGCTTAAAAGGTATTCCGGCCATGGCAGCAGGTGCTGCGCACATTCGCGTAACCTTTAAAGTTGATGCCGATGGCCTATTAAGTGTATCGGCAATGGAAAAATCAACGGGTGTGCAAGCTGAAATTCAGGTCAAACCATCATTTGGTTTATCGGACGACCAAGTTGCAAACATGCTTAAAGAGTCAATGACTAACGCGAAAGACGACATGCAAGCGCGTATGCTTAAAGAGCAGCAAGTTGAAGCGTTACGTGTAGTTGAAGCGCTTGAAGCATCATTGGCAACCGACAGTGCATTACTTGATGAACAAGAATTAGGTGCGTTAAAAGCAGAAATTGCTAAACTTGTTGCCGTACGTGAAAGCGCAACAACACCTGCAGAAATTAAAGCAGCGATTGAAGCTGTAGACAATGCAAGTAGCGAATTTGCTGCTCGCAGAATGGATGCATCAATCAAAAAAGCGCTGCAAGGGCAGTCAGTAGACGAAGTTTAACGAGGTAAGGTATGCCACAAATTATTTTTCTTCCACACGAAGAGTTATGCCCAGAAGGCGCTGCTATTGAAGCTCCTGCAGGTGAAACGGTATTAGATGTAGCGCTAAAGAATGGTATTAGCATTCCACATGCATGTGAAAAATCATGTGCGTGTACAACATGCCACTTAGTCATCCGTGAAGGTTTTGACTCTTTAGATGAGAGCGATGAGCTAGAAGATGACATGCTAGATAAAGCATGGGGTCTTGAGCCTGAGTCACGCCTTGGTTGCCAAGCGGTGATCAAAGATGAAGATTTAGTGGTTGAAATTCCAAAGTATAATCTCAATATCGTTAATGAAGAGCATTAATTTTTAACGGCTTTGATTTCGTAAAAACCGCTGTAGTTGCTTGGTCTCTACAGCGGTTTTTTGGTTTTTAGAGCTGTCAGCTTTCAGCCGTCAGTTTTTAGCAGATCGAGAGGGTGGTTCAGTTATTAGTGTTTTTGAACAGCAATAGCTTTACATTTATTTCCCGACTTTCTTAAGCTTTTGATAGCTGATAGCTGATAGCTGATAGCTGATAGCTGATAGCTGATAGCTGATAGCTGATAGCTGATAGCTGATAGCTGATAGCTG